>CAIZMK010000184.1 GCA_903934035.1 uncultured Methylococcaceae bacterium | reverse complement strand
TAGCAAGCAAGCAAGCAAGCAAGCAAGCAAGCAAGCAAGCAAGCAAGCAAGCAAGCAAGCACATATCCTAAGCACTATCTTTTACCTTCTCAAAAGCCCAGCATTAGTTTAGAGGGCTATCGTTAATGAATTTTCTTGAACAAACAGAGAGTTTGGATGCGCTGCATTTAGGCATCACTATCGCTAATGAAAACCGTCAGATCACCTTTGTTAATCAACATTTTGTTGAGTTAACAGGCTATAGCCTTGATGAATTAATGGGGCAAAGTTTGGGCTTGTTAGTAGGTCCAGAAACTGATCCAGAAGTCTTATTACGCTTAAAAACTTCTTTAGCGATGGGACAAGCTTTTCAAGGTGAGTTACTGAATTATCGTAAAGATGGTTCAGTGTTTTGGAATGAGCTCAACATTACACCGATCACCAATAACAAGGGTGAGGTCATGCAGTATCTGGGTATACAGCGTGACGTTACCGACAATAAGCACTTAGAAGATCAGCTAAAGGCCTCTGAACAAAGTTTTTATGAGCTCGCTAATGGTTCGCCGATTATGATTTCACTATCTGGGCTTGATAAAAAAACCTTCTGGTTTAATGAAAAATGGAAATCTTATAAAGGCTTAGAGACTTTAAGTAATAGCAGTCTTGACTGGCAAGAAGATATTCATCCGCATGACTTATTTCGAGTGCTAAATATTTATACGAATCATTTTGAGCAAGCGCTACCTTTTCGACTGGGCTATCGCCTTAAACATTGTAGTGGTGAATATCGTTGGCTAGACTCTCAAAATGTACCGCGTTTTGATAGTCAGGGTATGTTCAATGGCTATATTACTTATTGCATGGATAATGCTGATGTTAAAAAAGATAGTATGGCTAATGATTTTTTTAACTATAGTCGAGAATTAATTTATAGCACAGATGCTAATGGTGTTATTTGGGATGTCAATCAGCGCGTTCTTGAGGTTACTGGCTATACTCGAACTGAATTACTGGGTCAGCATATCCGTATTCTTAAATCAGGCATGCATGAGTTGAGTTTTTATAAACAAATGTGGCATGAGATTAATAACACGGGTTTTTGGAGTGGTGAAGTCGTTAACCGTAAAAAGAATGGTTCATTTTATTCTGCCGTTAGCACGATTACTCGTGTTCAAAGTGCAGATGGAAGCTTTGAACGTTATTTGGCAATTTCTAGTGACATTAGTGCGATTATTGAAAAACGTCAACATTTAGAACATTATGCTTATTACGATACCTTAACTGGCTTACCTAATCGATTATTGTTAAATGACAGAATTAAGCAAGCGATGGCTACCTCGATTAGGTATAACGCTAAAATGGCGCTGTTATTTGTAGATTTTGACGGTTTTAAAGCTATCAATGACCAATATGGACACGATGCTGGTGATGCTTTTTTAGTCGCCATTAGTTTAGCTATGTCTAATGTACTACGAAAATCAGATACCTTAGCAAGACTGGGGGGTGATGAGTTTGTTATTTTATTGCCGGAACTGTCTCAGCTTTCGGATATTAATGTTCTTATAAATAAGGTGTTGCAAGCATGTAATCTCTCTGTGCCTTATAACACGGAAAATTTACAGGCCTCTGCTAGTATAGGTTGTGCCCTGTTTAATGGCGAGATAGATAAAGATTTAGCTGCTCAAGATTTGTTACACCGCGCTGATCAAGCTATGTATATAGCTAAGGACTCTGGAAAAAACACCTATTACATTTTTGATGATTTAACAGACTGGCAGGTTAATGCTAGGAATCAACGCCTGGCTAAAATGCAAGCAGGATTAAGTCGCGGCGAGTTTGTCTTGTATTACCAGCCCAAAGTAAATATGCGCACAGGCAACTTAATGGGTGTCGAAGCGCTCATTCGTTGGAATCATCCGATCCATGGCGTATTACCGCCTAGTGAGTTTTTGCCTTTAATTGAGAATCACCACCTAAACAATGATATAGGTGTGTGGGTTATTAATGCGGCATTAGCTCAGTTGCAACAATGGCAAAATCAGGGTTTAAATACTGCAATTAGTATTAATATCCATCCTAAACAATTACAGCAAGATCGATTTATAGAGTCTCTAAAAAACATAATAGCCCGCTATCCGGATTATGTTTTTGGTAGCTTGGAAATTGAGATATTAGAGTCTGGTATCATTCATAATATGAAAAAAGTTAAAAAAATTATGATAGAGTGCCAAGCCATGGGCATTTCATTTGCTTTAGATGATTTTGGTACAGGTTATTCATCGCTGAGTCTGCTGAGTGAGTTGCCTGCTAAAACCATCAAAATTGATCGTAGCTTTATCAACAAAGCCCACGAAAACAGCCAAACTATTTTGATACTAGAATCTATTTGTTATTTAGCCAATAAATTAGCTTATAAACTAGTTGCAGAAGGAATTGAAACCCTAGAGCAAGGAGAAATGTTATTGGCGATGGGTTGTGATCTTGCCCAAGGTTACTATATAGCCAAACCCATGCCATCAGAGCAAATCCCTATTTGGTTGGAAACTTGGTCAGCACCAAAAGAATGGTTAGTGAGGATGTAGTTTGGGAGCGCCAAGCTCCAGCTTGGCATGGACACCATTAAGTTGAATTTTGTAGGGGCGACAGATTCGGCACGTTCTAACAGACGAATGTACTGGGCTATTAATTGTTGCATAAGTCATCGCATGAAATAAGATTGAATTATAGGTTACCACTAACAATTAGGGCTTTTACTCGGTGGGAGTGGCTTTAGAGGCTGTGAAAGTATTCTTATTATTTCCCCTCTTTAGCAAAGAGGGGTTAGGGGAGATTGGGTCTACTAAAAAATAATCATTAAATATCAGTGATCTATGATTTATAAAAATTCCCCTCGATCCCTTTTTTACAAAGGGGGAAGCCAAAAATGAAAATAATTTCACAGTCTCTTTAGTAACTCCCACAGCAAACTGAACTCCACTAATAGTAGGTAATAACCCAGTACGAGGAAAGTGCAAAGACTTTTACAACGATTAATACTTAAAAGCGCGTATGCAATACGATTCTAGGGTAGCTCTAAGATTATTTATCGTATCGAGATCATTAAACCCTCCACCAGAACTAACTATGCCGACTTAGCGAAACCTAATTCCTGTATCAGACGCCTTAAATTCGGTATTTTGAGCCTCGATTCCTGTATGCTAAGCTTAGATGGATGGCAATTAATTTGCTATAAACTGACATAAGAGTCTCGTGGGTGAATCAAAATACTCCCGATACCGACCTGACGATAGTGCATAGGTATCTACACAACTAATTGTTAGCATTCCCACGCAAGAACGATAACATTGTGGTGAAGATCGTAGGGGCGTATTGCATACGCCCTTATAAAATAAGCCCTATAACATATAGACTTTCAATGTTGGGTGTATGCAATACGCCCATACCTTGTTTTTTTTCGTTTCCACGCCGATAAGAAACTTGTGTAGATACCTATGCTCTAGGAGTGAGGCTTTATATAGAACAATTGCAACTTTTTC
>CAIZMK010000183.1 GCA_903934035.1 uncultured Methylococcaceae bacterium | reverse complement strand
TATAGGTTCTAAATAATGTAGGCCGGAATAAGGCCACCCGAGCGTAGCGAGTGGTTGCGTTTCCGGCAGTTCGATCGGCAGCTATGCCGGAAACGCTTTTTTCGCTTACGCTCGAAAAGTCTTATTCCGGCCTACTGCTATTCACGCTCCATGTCTTCCATATTGGGAGGCATAACGTCTCCCCAGTTGCTCTCATACCAGCCAAGCTCTACAAATCGAGCAAAAGAGCTATACGGCCATTCGCTTGGCGAAGAAACCCAACCATGTTTAACCGGATTATAATGGATATAATCCAAATGCATGTGAAAGTCGATCTCGTCACGAATACAATGATCATAAAAACGCGGTTGCCAAATCGTTTTAGCACCCTCTTTTCCTTTTTTAGCCGGTATGCGCCGTGAAAAGCTTGTTTTTAACATTTGCCATCGGGTAGAAAAATCGGCATCACCTTTAGGCAAAATCCACAGACAATGCAGATGATCCGGCAAAATCACCGCCGCAGGCATATTAAAAGGGCGTTTCGCCTTCACCTCCAGAAAAGAACGACGCAGTTGCTCCACCCGTTCGGCATCCGCAAAAATAGGCTGTCGGCAGTAAGTCACCAAGGTAAAGAAATAAGTTGCACCTGGAATATAAACGCGCCGGTAATTGCTCATTGAACACCTTTAATCCATCATAGGCACGAAATAATGTAGGCCGGAATAAGGCCACCTGAGCGTAGCGAATGGTTGCGTTTCCGGCAGTTCGATCCGCGGCTATGCCGGAAACGCTTTTTTCGCTTACGCTCGAAAAGTCTTATTCCGGCCTACGTGGCTTCAATCCATCATAGGTACGAAATAATGTAGGCCGGAATAAGGCCACCCGAGCGTAGCGAGTGGTTGCGTTTCCGGCAGTTCGATCGGCAGCTATGCCGGAAACGCTTTTCTCGCTTACGCTCGAAAAGTCTTATTCCGGCCTACTGACGCTATTTGCCGTACTTGAACACCAACCCAGTCAGTTTGTCTTCCTATTTGCTCTACTTGAACACCAACCCGGTCAGTTTGTCTTCCTATTTGCTGTACTTGAACACCAACCTAGTCAGTTTGTCTTCGCATTTGCCGTACTTGAACACCAACTCAGTCAGTTTGTCTTCCTATTGACTCAGTTGGAGGAACAACACAGCGACAAGTAAACAAAAGTGGCCGTAAAGTAAAGAAAGGTCAGTGACTTGAAGAACCAATAGCCGGACTAGGGCGAACATATGACCGACTCGGTGTACAAACTGCCTGACTAGTAGAAAGATTAACCCATATAATGCGCCAAACGCTGCCCAATCGCGGCTACTTTCGGCATTTGCAATCAATATTGTTAGCTGCGCATCAATGACTAGGCAAATAATCTGGCAAATATAAACGGATTTGTTCGGGACTTAAGCTAGTGATGTTTTTAGCTAATTCAAAACAGATGGTTTTTTTGAGGTGTTCGGGGAGACAGCCACGTAAGTAGCCTAATAAAGACGGCTCAGCTATGATCAATAACTGGTTAAATTGTTGATTATTCTGCGCATCTTCCAAATAATGCGCCAGCCTATGAGCAAATAAATCTATTTCGTGTTGTTTAGGGTCGGTGGCTTGTTCAAAGGCATGACCTATATGACCCGAGCCTTTAATTCTGCCCGGCAAATCCGAAGTCAGATCACGATCATGCAACCGAGCTTCACTATGTGTCAAAGCTCCGATTTCAATTAAAGGTGCCGAAGCTGTTTCGGTTTTAAAAATACGCGCCCGACTCTGGTCAGCGACAACAATTAAACTTGTTTTCATAGTCATACTCTCTAGCAGATTAAAAAGTTTTATAAAGAAACTACCCGACGACAATAAGACTTATAGGCTAACATCATGGGCTTACTCTTTGATGAGCACTCACTTTAACTGCTAAGAAGTAACAGCACTATTCGTATTACTACTTAATTGCGTGACAACTGATAGTTTTTTAGGGTAAAGTCTACCCAATTGAACTTGTAGGACGGAAGATTGATAAGTTTGCTTTAAACATTTCAAACCAATAAAAATCGCAGCAACTTTAGACCACTAACTGAAGCAGGCAGCAAATAATTTATCACTCAATAATTACCTAAGCAAATGATTGAGTGTAAACCGACTGACTACAAAGCCATAAAGATTATTACCTAGTTATGCTGTAGTAACTAAACTTATACAATGAAAAAATATTAGAAATTAATTTAACGCTAGGCTAAAATTGCACATTAGGCAACTTAACCTACGCACTACTTTTCATAGGATAGCTCCGATGGATTTATTGCTTGATCAAACAAAACCAGAAAACACTGACATCAAAGACCAAGCTTTAACCGTAGTGGGTATTGGGGCTTCCGCTGGCGGCTTAGAAGCGCTAACCAGTTTCTTTAAACATCTCCCTATCAATACCGGCTTTGCCTTTATTGTAGTCACGCATTTAAGTCCTGATCGACCTAGCTTATTACCAGAGTTATTACAAAAACACACTGAACTTCCGATAATAGTTGCCAAAAATAACCTGACGTTAAAAGCCAATCAGGTGTTTATCTGTCCAGAAGGTAAAGACTTGCTTGTTTCTAATGGCCAATTACAACTCGTCAACAACACCAAGCACTCTGGCATTTATCACCCCATAGACGGCTTTTTGCTGTCTTTAGCGCAAGAATATCAGACTAATAGTATCGGCATTATTTTGTCAGGCACAGGTACAGATGGCACTTTAGGCATTCAAGCCATTAAAGATGTAGGCGGCACTACTTTCGCTCAGGATACCGACTCGGCAGGCTATGATGGTATGCCGAGCAGTGCTATTGCCTCAGGTGATATTGATTTTGTGCTCTCGGCTGCAGACATGGGTCGTCAATTAATGACCGATTATCAGGCTCAAACTCATGGCAAGGCCGCTCCTAGAAACAAACAGCAGATAGATAATGAGGCGCTTTATGATATTTTGAAGCTGTTGAATAAACTGCTAGGCCATGACTTTTCTGAATATAAACCCGCCACCTTACAACGTCGTATTGCTAGACGTATGTCGATACATCAAATTGATAATGTTCAGCACTATATCCAATTTTTATTTGATAACCGCATAGAGCAACTGCAACTGCTGCAAGAACTACTCATTAATGTGACTAGCTTTTTTAGAGATCCTGAGGCTTTTGAGGCTTTAGCCACCAATGCTTTACCACTGCTCTTTGCCGACAAAGATGAAGGCTATCAGCTACGAGTTTGGGTGACCGCTTGCTCTACCGGCCAAGAAGCCTACTCACTAGCCATATTATTTCATGAATATTGCACCAAAGTTGGCAAGCCCTTAAATCTACAAATTTTTGCTACTGACTTAGACGAAAACTGTATTACTAAAGCAAGGTTAGCCCGCTATCCCTTATCGATTGCCAAAGAACTTTCTGACGTGCGCCTGAAGCGCTACTTTACTTTAGAAAACAATGAATACCGTGTTAATAAAGCAATACGTGAAACCGTCATCTTTGCCCAACATAACTTAATTTCAGATCCATCCTTTACGCGCATAGATTTAATCACTTGCAGAAACTTATTAATTTATTTAAATACCGAACTACAACAACAACTATTACCCAGCTTTCATTTTGCACTTAACCCTGATGGAATCTTGTTTTTGGGCAGTGCAGAAAACATAGGTACGGCAACCGAGCTCTTTAGTTGCTTGCAGTCTAAATGGAAAATATATCAACGTCGTCCATATACTAAACCCACATCGTTGACAACTAAGATGCCTGCTCCGTTTCGCAGTGGTCGATTTCTGCATGCCTTGAATACCCCATTACCTGATCGAAGATCCTCCACTATTACTCTACAAATCGAACATTTTTTATTAGATAAATATGCGCCTATTAGCCTTATCGTTAATGACTCAGGCAAAATATTCTATATCCATGGAAAAACCGGCGCCTATTTACAACCACCCACGGGGCAACCCAATTGGAACATTATTGAAATGGCTAGAGAGGGCTTTCGTTACCCACTTGCCTCTACCTTACGTTTTGCTGCAAAAAACACCAGCAATGAAATTATCAATCAACGCGTCATCATTAATAATGAAGGGCATTTAGAACACATCGTTTTTCATCTTGAATCTATACACTATCCAGAATCGCTCAAAAAACTATTCCTAATTTCTATCTTTCCTTGTCAAGCTGATCCTGAACCACCTCAACAGAGCTCCATCAACTTAGCAACACCCGACACTCTTAACGAAAAAGACTCACTGGAACATGAACTCTTCTTTACCAAAGAATCACTCAACACAGCAATTAATGAATTAGAAATTAGTAATGAAGAGCTACAATCCTCTAATGAAGAACTACAAAGTAGCAATGAGGAACTAGAAACGACTAAAGAAGAAATGCAGTCGCTTAATGAAGAGCTGTCCACTATTAATATGGAACTACAAAAGAAAATTGAATCGTTATCAGAATCTAACGATGACATGCAAAACTTACTGAATGGAACGGACATCGCCAGTATTTTTCTGACTTGTGATTTACATATAAAACGCTATACACGGCAAGCCAAGAACATCTTCAAATTAATAGATTCAGATATGGGCAGACCCTTAGCAGATTTAGTCTGTAACTTGCGCTATGAGCACTTACTAGACGATGCTCAGCAGGTCTTAGATACCTTAGTAATCAAAGAAACTGAAGCACAAACCCTTGCCAATGATTGGTATCTAGTGCGTATTTTGCCTTATCGAACCACCCAAAATATTATCGATGGCTTGGCCATTAACTTTATCAATATCAATAAACTTAAAGTCGCCGAACTGTGCATGCAGGAAGCTATTTTAATGACAGCGATTGTCAATACGGTTCCACAATCTATGCTAGTGCTAGATGATAGTCTATGTATCAGCTTGGCCAACCCTGCCTATCTTAAAAACTATGGCCTCAACCATGAGGAGTTTATAGGGCAATCTTTGTTTACTATTCATAATTGTGCGTTTAATACGGTGGCCTTGCGCGACCTGCTCAGCCATACTCTAAGCCATAACCAGGCCTTTAATGACTTTCAGATTGAAGTGCAGCTACCCCACATTGGTATTAAACAACTGCTATTAACAAGCTGTAACCTTCAATTAAATACAGAATTACCACCGCATATTTTGTTAAGCATCAATGAAAGGCCTAGTTCATGAATCAGTCTCCAGATATTGACAACTTACGTCAGCGCGCAGAGCTCATAAAAGCTAAACATCAGGATCAGCTACTTAATCAAGCTTACCCAGATATGACTAAGATGACGGGGGATGAAATCCAAGCACTCGTTTATGAACTACAAGTGCATCAGATTGAATTGGAAATGCAAAATAATGAACTTAAAAGCACTCAGCAAGAGCTCAGTAAATCACAACAAGACTATGCGCGCATTTATAACTTAGCTCCGGTCGCTTACCTTAGTTTGTCGCAACAAGGTACTATTTTACAAGCCAATCTGGCGGCAACGACCTTACTCAATACGCCGCTATATGGCCTATTAGGTCAGAGACTAGAAAAATTTATTCATATTGACGATCAAGATAACTATTATCTTTTTTTTCATAAGCTACTGAAAGATCCGTCTAGCCCTCATCTACTGTCCGGCATCACTATTGCTAATCAAAGTACCCATAAACTCGACTGTCAAGGCTTAGATATCTTTCATTGCCTTCATGAAGAATGTCCAACTGACAGAGCATTGACTTACTTAGAATTAAAGGCTGTCGTTGACCAGCAAGAAAACAACGAAGTCATTGTTTATTTAGCCCTTAAAGATGTCAGCACCCATAAAATCCTAGAAGACACGCTAGCATGTCTCAATAACAAACAATTGAATGTCATTAAAAATCAGCGCACCTCGCTGACTCAGCATCGACAACTTATAAACGATAAAACCTCAGAGCTCCAGCAATCTCATCGAACCAGTTCCGAACTCAAAGATAGCAGCACCCATATTTTTAATGCCTCTAGTGAAGGTATTGTGATGATTAATCACTTGGGTAATATTGAATCTAGCAATCCTGCGACCTCCTTAATTTTAGGCTATAGTGAGGCCGAACTTTTAGGAACAGCTTTTAACGAACTCTTAATAACGCCCATATTTACTGATTTAAGTGTCGAACTGCTGTTAGAAAATAGTCAAGACACGCTAGGCTCCAGCTTTAGAGTAGACGGACTTCATAGCAATGGCTCTATCCTGCCTTTATCGCTGTCTTTAGTGAATTTTACTCTTAACCAGACCCGCCACTTTGCTATTGTGATACGTGACAATAGCTTACGCTTGCAGCAAGAGCAGCATGAAAAAGCCCACTTAGATGAAATAGCACACATGACCCGCTTAAGTCTGATAGGTAGTATGGGTTCGGGCATTGCCCATCAAGTTAATCAACCTCTGACCGCCATCAGTAATTATACTCAAGCTTGCTTGCATCTGATGAAGGCTGAACAGCCGAATTTAAGCAAACTCAGTGAGGTTTTAATTAAAACCTATGATCAAGCCCAAAAAGCCGGCAAAATAATTCACCGCATGAAAGATTTAGCTAGCCAGCGCACAACCTTACGCAGCATGAACTCAATTGATGCATTAATTGAGAGCGCTGTTAACTTCTGTGCGGATGAATGTTATCAGCACAATATTACTGTGACGCTGGAACTCAGTCCTGAGAGCCCTCAAATAGCCCTAGACAGTGTGCAAATTGAGCAAGTGATACTGAATTTAATAAAAAATGCCATCGATGCCTTAAAAGAACAAAAAAACGCTAGCGATAAAACGATTTCGATACAAACTTGCGTGAAAAACGACCTAGAAGTCCGAGTAAAAGATAACGGCCCGGGCCTAACCGATGCGCAAAAAGAAAAAATACTGACGCCTTTTTTTACCAGCAAAACCACTGGCATGGGTATGGGGTTGTCTATATGCCGCTCTATCATTGAAGCCCATGGTGGCATGATACGATTTGATAGTAAATTGGAGGTGGGGTCTACTTTTTACTTTAACCTGCCATTAAATGGAGAAAAGCCATGATAGATATGTCTTTAATAGCCACTGTCTATGTGGTTGACGATGAGATTTCGGTATGTGATTCATTAGAAACTTTACTAGGATCTTTGAACATGAAGGTTATCAGCTTTTCTTCAGCAGAAGCCTTTTTATATCACTATAAACCAACTGAAAACGCTTGCTTGATCTTAGATGTGATGATGCCGACTTTGAATGGACTAGAATTACAAACTATCATGGAGGAACGCGACATCAGCTTGCCTGTTATTTTTATCAGTGGTCATTCTGGCATTCCAGAAGCAGCAAAAGCCTTTAGAGCAGGCGCTATTCAATTTTTAGAGAAACCTTTTGATTATGATCTATTAATAAAATCCATAGATGAAGCCTTAAAAAAAAGCAAAACCCATCAAAAGGAGTTTATTGATAAGCGCAAAGCGAGCTTACTTGTGGATCAATTGACTGATAGGGAGCGCCAGGTTTTATTGCTTATTACCCAAGGCAACTCCAATAAAGACATCGCTAGACAGATGAATATCAGCACGCGCACCGTAGAAGCACATCGTTTTCATATTAAAGATAAAACCCAAGCCAGAAGCCTAGCAGAGTTAACCACCTTGGTTATTCATGCTAATTTGGGTTGATCAGTATTTGTAGCTTTTGTAGGCCGGAATAAGGCTTTTCAAGCGTAAGCGAGAAAAGCGTTTCCGGCAATCATATCCGATCGAAGCGCCGAAAACGTCATCACTCGCTACGCTAGTCTGGTCTTATTCCGGCCTACATTATCTCGCATTTATGGTAGCTCGTAGGCCGGAATAAGGCTTTTCAAGCGTAAGCGAGAAAAGCGTTTCCGGCAACCATATCGATCGAAGCGCCGAAAACGTCATCACTCGCTACGCTAGTCTGGTCTTATTCCGGCCTACATTATCTCGCATTTATGGTAGCTCGTAGGCCGGAATAAG
>CAIZMK010000182.1 GCA_903934035.1 uncultured Methylococcaceae bacterium | reverse complement strand
TACAACTGCCCATTCACATGGTTAAAAAAGCTGATTTTCTCAGGTATAGCATATTGAACAAAGTCGAATACTGTTTTGGATTTTTTCATACCGTTACCTATTAAGTGTGAGTTATTGTTGGTGTGTTGTTATCGTCTAAAAAAGCTATGCCTAGTTGGTTTTTTCACCTATCAGTCAGTTTGATGTTCTTCTCATCGATTCGATGAACTTCTGCTCGTTTTAACGTACTTCTGCTCAGTTTGATGTTCTTTTCGTTAGACGGTAATGGATGTTAAAGATTGGGAGACTATTTCAAAAAACTTGGTTGGTAGATTACCTATTTATATTCCTATATTATGGTTAGCACTTTACGCATCTAAAAGACGTAGTGAATACCAGAGACTTCAACAGGAATACGCTCATAAAGAAGCAATAGCTAAATCATTCGATAAATATAAAAAACAGATTGAAGATTTAGATAATGAAGACCCCGAATTACAAAAGCTATTGATGCAGGCGCTTATAACGCATCAAACACACTTGATCGCAAACATGGCGATAAAATGCCTGTTCAAGACCTAATTGAAAAAATTGTAGAAGTAGCTTTAAAGAAATCTAAAGATTCTTAATAAAAGAGTAAAACTGACTTAAAAAACCACCCTAATTAAATGAGAACCTACAATGTCGTTAGTTAAATTAAGTTATGTTGAATATGAAGGTACCGAGCGCCATTGGGGAATAGATCAAGCTACATTCTCAGACATTAACTTGATCGTGGGTAAAAATTCGTCTGGTAAATCAAGACTTATGTCAGTGTTTGCCACATTAACGCGCTTACTTTCTGGCCAGCAGCAACCATTGCCTTATGAGCCTAGTAAGTTTGTTATAGAGCTGGAATTAAATAATCAAGCTTTTGTATATCAGTTAGAAATTAAAAACGGCTCTGTCATTGCTGAACAACTCACTATTGATAAGGAAATTAAACTAAGTCGTTGTGAAAATGGCTCTGGAACCATTCGCTATGAAAAAGAAGCAAAAGACTTGGAGTTTCAACTGCCTTTAACTGTTCTCGCGGCTGTTAACCGACTTGATACCATTCAACACCCGTTTTTGATGGTATTACATCAATGGGCAAAGAGCGTGGTGTTGTATCACTTCGGAACAGACTTTGGTAAATCTCAGGTAATGAGCATCACCGAAGCTGAAGTGTTCTTTCGTAATCCTGCTCATCCAGTATTTGATGATCCTAATAATCTTGTGGCGGTGTACACGGCTGCTTTAAGCCAATATGGTAAACCTTTTAATAATGCCATTATTGCCGATATGAATGCCTTGGGCTATTCATTAACGGATGTCGGCTCTGAAAATATTCAAACAATAATCAACTTTCCTATTGCTGCGCTGGTTATGTTTACAGTTGAGAAAGATTTAGGCTTTAAGAATCCGCAAATGCAAATGTCGCAAGGGATGTTTAGGGCTTTGGCATTAGTGGTGCATTTGAATATATGTGCCTTTTCAAAAAAGAAGCAGGTTATTCTTGTAGATGATATTGGTGAAGGCTTAGATTATGAACGCGCCAAGGACATTATCAATCTATTAATTCATAAGGCCAAAACTTTTGATTTGCAATTGATTATGACGAGTAATGATCGCTTTGTGATGAATGAAGTGCCTCTTGAGTATTGGTCGGTGCTAAAACGTAAAGGCGGTATTGTTAAACTGTTTAATGCCCAAAATTCAGCCCAGCAATTTAATGATTTCAAGTATTTAGGTTTAAATAACTTCGACTTCTTTGCTTCAGATCTTTTTGAAGCAGAGGTTGTTAATGACTAAGAAATTTGCTGTTTTCGTTGAAGGGCTAACAGAACAAGAATTTACAATTAGATTGCTCACAGAACTGGCTGGTAGGCACGGTATAACGTTTGAGGTACATCATCAGCATCTTGGGCGGCTTTCTTTATCAGAGTTAAGATCCCATGAAACACCTATAGTGCATGTGCTCATCGCAAATTGTTGTAATGACGAACAAGTCAAATCACAGATTAAAGATAACTATCAATCGTTAAAGCGCGCAGGCTATTCTTTAGTGATTGGCTTAAGAGATATTTATCCCTTCGGTCATGATGACATAGCAAAGTTAGAAGCAGGGCTTTTAGTCGGGTTGCCTTGTGATGATGAGCTGCCTATCCATATTCATTTAGCTGTTTTAGAAATCGAGGCGTGGTTTTTAGAGGAAGTGCAGCACTTTGCTCGCATTGATAAAAATATATCATTGGATGATGTGATCGCTGGTGGTTTTGATCACACTCAAATGCGCGCTTCTGAGTTATCGCATCCGGCTGAAACACTTAGCAAAATCTATCAAAGTGTGGGTAAAGGTTACAGCAAAAATAAACGGCAAGTTCAGCGAACTATTGAGGCTCTTGATTTTGAAGAGCTGTATGTAAATACTTGCCAAAAAGCAGCTTCGCTAAAGAGTTTTATATGCAGTTTAGAAGCTGGGCTTTTTTAGTTTAGACGAGTAGATTGGGTTAATATGTACGCTTATAGTTTTTCTTAAGTAACTGATGTTACGCAGTAACGTTGTTTTACTCTCGTTTGCCGCGCCGAGCACCGCAGGTTTTG
>CAIZMK010000181.1 GCA_903934035.1 uncultured Methylococcaceae bacterium | reverse complement strand
TGGTGAAATCAGTCGATGTATTGAAGCCTTGCGCAAAGCTGGTGTTAGTCAACCGATAACCACGATCGATACTTGGTGGGAATGGTGTAATCGTTCCTTGAGCTGTGCCCAAACCAATTTTGGTGCTCAAGTTGATTGGATCGGCGTTAATGTTTTTCCTTGGTGGGATAATTTATACTCAACGCTTTATCCTTGCACACCCGCTGAAAAGGCAGCAGATTTTCATATAGCTCGTCTTGAACAATTGCATAAAACCTATGCTAATAAAGATATCATTTTAACCGAATTTGGCTGGCCTAATGGCCCTGAAGGTAGTACCGGTGGACCTTCTAAAACCGGTCAAAACTGTGCTGTTGCCAATAGTCAGAATCAAAAGCGGGTGCTTCAAGCAACTTTTAAACAGCTGGCTAAAAAACATTGGTCAGGGATTGCTTTCGAAGCTTTTGCCGAGACGTGGAAGCCTAGCAAAGAAGGCGATTCAGGTAGTTTTTGGGGTGTGTGTTCTGGTTTAGCTCCTTATCGTTGCCTGCAAGGTTTGACTTTACAATGAGCCTCGCTCCCTCTATGTCACGGATTGCCATCGCCAGTTTTATCGGCACGGCAATAGAGTTTTATGATTTCTATATCTACGGAATGGCTGCTTCATTGGTCATAGGTACAGTATTTTTTCCTGGTGAAGATGCTAGTAGCCAAGCGCTTAGTGCCTTTCTCACTTTTTCGGTCGCTTTTTTAACTCGCCCTTTAGGAGCTATTCTTTTTGGCCATTTTGGTGATCGTATCGGGCGCAAGGCCACCTTAGTCACTTCTTTATTAGTGATGGGTATTTCAACGACTTTAATCGGTTTATTGCCTAGCTATACTCAGATAGGCGTTTGGGCGCCCATATTATTGTGTGTATTACGCTTTAGCCAAGGTATAGGTTTAGGTGGTGAATGGGGTGGTGCGGCTTTATTAGCGACCGAAAATGCGCCTGAAGGTAAACGTGGTTGGTATGGTATGTTTCCGCAATTGGGGCCACCGGTAGGGTTTTTATTGGCAACAGCTAGTTTCTTAGCCTTAACGCATAGTCTTAATGATCAACAATTTATCGATTGGGGTTGGCGCTTGCCATTTCTAGCGAGTTCGATATTAGTTTTGATTGGCTTATATGTTCGAATCGCTTTAACTGAAACACCGGTCTTTTCTAAGGTACTACAGCAACAGCAACGAGTTACTTTGCCACTTAAAAATATTCTAAGCTTGCACCTAAAACCATTAACACTAGGCGCATTAGCAATGGTAGTTTGCTATGCCTTGTTTTATATTGCTACGGTATTTTCTCTAAGCTATGGAACCAGCACATTACACATACCTCGCCAGCAGTTTTTGGGGATGTTATGTATTGCGATTGTTTTTATGGCAGTTGCTACGCCAATATCGGCTTGGGCAAGTGATCGTTATGGACGTAAACGAGTGTTATTAAGCGCCAGTAGTTTGGCTTTGCTATCTGGTTTTATTTTAGAACCTATGTTTAATAGTCACTCACCGCTACTCCTAACAGTTTTCTTAAGTTTAGAGCTGTTTTTAATGGGCGCTACATTTGCACCTATGGGTGCTTTATTACCAGAATTATTTCCCTCTGAATTGCGTTATACCGGAGCAGGCACAGCCTATAACCTAGGTGGAATTTTAGGCGCATCGTTCGCACCTTATATCGCCCAGCGCTTAGTCACCGAAGGTGGACTTGCTTGGGTTGGTGGCTATGTTTCATTGGCTGCAGCCATTAGTTTTTGTGCGGTGTTAATGATGCAAGAAACGCGAGACAAGGCATGGCATGGGTGAATTTACAGTAGGGCAGTTAAACGCTAGTCGTTTGATTTTAGATTGAGCTCTTATGAGGGCAAGTAAAGGGCTAAAGGCTAAGGCAAAATGTTTGATGCTTCAGTAGCTTTTGACTTGGAAGGCAGTGTATTGTGAAGTTAAGCAGTAACGTTGTTTTTCTCTCGTTTGCCGCGCCGAGCACCGCAGGTTTTGTTGGGATTAGCCCGTAGGGGCGCGGCATGGATGCCGCGCGTCGGTAGGAGGGCAGGAAGCCCTCTCTACCGACCCCCGACAAAACCGAGGAGCGCAGGAAGCAGCGGTAATCGAGCCGCCTTTTCTTTGGATACTTTCTTTTGGCGGAGCAAAAGAAAGTATCTCGCCTTCGGGTGCGAATACCCGATTAACAAAACGTCGCGATA
>CAIZMK010000180.1 GCA_903934035.1 uncultured Methylococcaceae bacterium | reverse complement strand
GTATTGCACCTTGCTAGAGATTATTAATGGTGGCCTTTTGTCGAGTTACGCTATCTAGGTTGTGAAAGTATTTTCATTTTTGGCTTCCCCCTTTGTAAAAGGGGGATCGAGGGGGATTTTTATAAATCATAGATCACTAATATTTAATGATTATTGTTTAATAGACCCAATCTCCCCTAACCCCTCTTTGCTAAAGAGGGGAAATAATAAGAATACTTTCACAGCCTCTATCGCTAACTCGACCTACAAAAAACCTTAACTTAAAAGTTAAAACCTTAACTGGCTTTGTACATAAAAGTATTGTGTATCGAAAGCAGGTGTTGTATTCGAGCCATTGATAGTAGCTGCACCTTGTTTAGCAAACTGGCCCTTAAACAAATAAAACCAACCCGTTTCAATGTTTAAACTACTGTTAAAATCATAACGCCCAGTGATACCCAGTTGATCACCTACGTAGCTGCCGCTGTTTTTAGTGGGTTGTAATATAAGGTTGCCGGCTGAACTACAAGCGGCAGCTCCCCAGCAATCACTCGCAGAAGCTAACCAAATAAAACGTTGTTGCAAGATAAATTGTAGATCTGCACGAGGCTGCACAGTTAATTTATAGCCAGGTGAGCTTATATTGCTACGTTGCACTGCACCATAGAGCCCTGTAGGTCCAAAATCAATAACAGATGTGCCGTCATATAAAGAATCAAAGCGTTGGTCGGTATACGCGCTACTTGTACCCGGATTTTTACTACCACTGGCATAATCATATTCCAGCATTAAGCGAGGAGACCAAGGCATAGCAAAGCTATAGCCAATTTCGGCATGTTCAGCCCAAGCCTGATGCATCTGGTCTTGAGTTGAGTTAGGGGTGTATCGTACGGTACCAAATTGCCCTATGGTTTCTGTCTGAAAATCAATTTGTTCTTTAGCGGGTTTTCTATAAAAACGCATACCGGGCGTGTAGTATTGGCGTTTACGAGTAGGGTTATTCCAACTATCCGCTTCATTCAAATTATAAAGATAAACTTCACTATTAACGCCCACGCCTAAATTGAATTTCTCAAATATTGCCCCAGAAAATAAGGTGTGCGTGGCTTCTTGATCAAATTGATGGCTATCGGTAAGAATGTCGTTAGCGGCTATCGGAAATCGCACAACTGGCATGGCTACAAAACCATTAAATTGCCATTGATTAGCCTCCAAAACTCGAAATTTAGTACCAGTGAAAGTATTAGTCGTGTTACGAAAATAGGGGTTAGCTATTAAACGACCACTACCTAAAATAATAAATTGTCTCCCCGCTTTTACTTCGGCACCAATATGACTGCCGAATAGCTGTTTGTCAGCCCAAGAAATATAGCCTTGAATGAAGTCGGCGGTATCGACTTGATTGTTACTAATGCCTGTTTTTGGGTTTTCGCCTAAACGAGAATCCATAAGCTCGGTGGCAAAGCGAAAATTACCCCATTGGGCTTGTAGCCAAAGATCAGTTTGTAAGGAAATAGCTTGATCACTACCCCTAGTGTTAGCTTTAAAAGTGCCAGATAAATTTTCATAACGTGTACGCTGACTGACGGCTGCAGCAAGCCAATCGGGCAAGCCCAAGCTGTCATGTAAATTCCATACCGGCTTTGCATATTTATTGCCTAACAGGGCATCATCCATTTGTGAGGCAAAAGCGGCCATAGGCTGTTTAGCATGAACTATGGGTTGTTCTTCTGCTTTTAGAACACCCCACTCAAGCAATAAAAAACTAATGAGGGAAATTTTAAAGAGCGATTGGAATGATTTTTGTGAGAAATTAAACATAAACGTTATTTATCCTTTTGATAAAGGTACTAGCATGGTAAGTTTGGTATATAAGCCGACTTCGGTTTCAATGCTTACAGTTCCGCCCAAGGCTTGCGCTTCCTGACGCACAGCCGATAGACCTACGCCACGTCCAGCCCACTCATTGGCTTTTGTTGCGGTCGACAAGTTGTCCATGAATATGATCTCTATAATATCAGCATCAGCTATCGATGAAATATCCTGCTCTGTGTAAAGCCCGAGTTCTTGGGCTTTATTGCGTAGCGTATCGATTCGGATGCCGGCGCCATCATCGGTGATGGTGATCTGCAAAGCGATGTTCTGGATCTTCGATGCCATGAGTTACATAATTACGAAAGATATGAACCAAAGATCCAAGGAAAGAACCGTAGACCTGAGGGTCGAGTATCATATCATCGCCTGTTACAGTGAGCGGAGCCACTTTTTTTCAAGGCGTTCAGCAACTTGTTGGATTGCGCCGTTGTAGCTTTGTAATGGCCACTAATGTGGCTAACTTTGGTGCTTTTGTCGATATCGGTGTTCATCAAGGCGGTTTGGTACATATCTCACATTTATCAGATACCTTTATTAAAGATCCAAGGGAAGCCGTAAAAACCGGTGATCTCGTCAAAGTTAAAGTATTAGAAGTCGATGCCTTGCGTAAGCGAATTTTTCTTTCGATAAAATCAAAGGTTGATGCCTCTGAAATTAAAACAGAACACACTAGCACTAAGCCAGTATATAAGCCCAAACAGGCAGCAGCACCAAACAATAGTTTAATGGCTAATGCTTTTGCAAAAGCCCTGGAAAAGTAATTTAAATTCGTAGGATGGGTAGCGGCGATAGCCGAAACTCATCATAAGCATTCAGTGTGATTAGTGGGTTTTGTTATTTCATTTTTATTTGATGGGTTTCGCTATGAGACTGTGAAAGTATTCTTTTTATTCCCCTCTTTAGCAAAGAGGGGTTAGGGGAGATTTGATCTATTAAAAAATTATTATTAAATATCAATAGTCTATGGCTTAATAAAATCCCCCTCGATCCCCCTTTTACAAAGGGGGAAGCTAAAGTCATAATACTTTCACAGTCTCTATCGCTTTACCCATCCTACGATCTAACACCTCAAACTATCAATAAACTATTCAAATAAATAACATCAATTATGTTGTAAAACTTTTAATGATAAACACAATTATCCAGCATAATACGCGACTCCCTTAATTGTAAAATATCGCAAATGGACATCATTTTTAAAGAATACTTCAAAGTCATTTGGCAAAAGAAATTTTATTTTTGCATGGCCATGTTTGCCCTAGCTTGTTCAATTAGTTTAGATCTGACAGCCCCTGTTTATTACAAAGCGATTGCCAATGGTTTGGCAAAACCCTTTTCAGAAGAGACCCTCAAGTTATTATTAGACAATCTTAAGGGACTCGCTGTTATATATTCAGGCATCTGGATTTCTTGGCGTTTATTAGAAATTGCCATCGTTCCTTTAGATGGTGGCGGTATTAATTTATTAGAAAAACGTTGTTTTGAGGTCTTAAAAAAACAAAAACATATTTTCTTTGAGAATCGCTTCTCTGGCAGTTTAATCAAACAAGCTAACCGCTTTTCACGATCTTTTGAACCCATTGTTGATTGGTTTTTGTTTCAATTTTTCATGAACATTATAGCGGTAGGTATTTCCTTCACTATCTTTTACCAACAACAACCGGAGTTTGCATTTTATTTTCTATGCTGGGTATTTGTCTTTATTGCTTGGAATATTACTTACTCTATTTGGAAGATGCGCTTTGATCAGGCGGTGGCAGAAGCAGACTCTAAAGTGGGCGGTGTGTTTTCTGATGCTATCAGCAATATCTTTATCGTTAAAAGCTTTGCTATGGAACAGCGCGAACAACTGCGAATTAATCAAGCCTCTGATGAAGTTTATCGAAAAAAGAAAATCGCTTGGTTTTTCACATTTTTATCGTTTGCGGTACAAGGGATCATGACCTTTGCTATGGAATTATTGCTGGTGTATATGATGATTAATAAATGGCAAACAGGCCATTTTGAAATCGGTATGTTTGTGTTATTTCAATCTATCATGATTATACTCATTCAACGCCTTTGGGAATTTGGTCGTAATTTTAGAAATTTGTTTACTGCCTTAGCGGATGCCTCTGAAATGGCAGAAGTGTTCAGACAAATTGATTTAGAAGTTGATAGTTCTAATGCTTTGCCTCACAAAATCAAGCAAGGGGCTATTGAGTTTAGTAACTTAGGTTTTAGTTATTATGAACACTATCAGCAGCAGGCGAAATTATTTGATAACTTTTCTTTACACATCAAAGCTGGAGAGAAAATAGCGTTAGTGGGGCAATCAGGTTCTGGGAAATCAACACTAACGAAGTTACTTTTTCGTTTTTTAGATCCCCAAGTAGGGAGTATTCACTTTGATGGCATCAATGCAAAAGACTTTACCTTACAAGCTTTGCGTCATCAGATATCGATGGTGCCGCAGCAGCCCGATTTATTTCATCGAAGTATTAGAGACAATATTACTTTAGGGAATAGCGTTTCAGAGGCGCGATTAATGACTGCGACTCAACAGGCTAACTGTTTAGAATTTATCAATAGTTTACCCGACAAGTTTGATACCTTAGTGGGAGAGCGAGGGGTGAAACTTTCTGGAGGAGAAAGACAACGCATTGCGATTGCTAGAGCCTTTTTAGAAGATGCACCCATAGTCATTTTAGATGAAGCGACTAGTGCTTTAGATTCTTTGACCGAAAAACAAATCCAAGCAGCCATTTTTGAGCTTATTAAAGCTAAGACCGCGATTATTATTGCCCATAGACTTTCTACTATTTTAAAAATGGACAGAATTATCGTCTTAGAAAACGGTAAAATTATTGAACAGGGCGCACATCAACAATTATTAGCCAATAAAAACAAGTATTACGCCATGTGGCAGCATCAAAGTAATGATTTCTTAGCTGAATAAATGCTTACTTGAGTTGAAGAACTTGCGCCACTTTAGGGGCATAGGTATCTACACAAGTTTCTTATCGGCGTGGAAACGATAAAAATACCGTAGGGGCGTATTGCATACGCCCAACATTGAAAGTCCCATTTTATAGGGCTTATTTTATAAGGGCGTATGCAATACGCCCCTACGATCTTCACCACAATGTTATCGTTCTTGCGTGGGAAGGCTAACAATTATTTGTGTAG
>CAIZMK010000179.1 GCA_903934035.1 uncultured Methylococcaceae bacterium | reverse complement strand
ATTGTCTTCCAGATTCATTTTTATAAAGCGGTAATTAGCATAAAGCTTACTTTGTACAAACTTATAGTTAGCCAGTTCTTGCTGTGCTATGCCTGCTTTGGCAAGACGACTATATTTAAGCTTAACATCGTAATAGTCATTGATATTATCAAGCCCTACGACTTCATGGCCACTTTCTAAAAGTCGCAACACCGTATAAGAGCCAATAAAGCCAGCAGATCCTGTCACTAATATTTTCATAAAGCCTTCAGATAGATTGTCATGTAGCGTAAGAGAGTAGTTTTGTGTGAATTTTACAGTAAAAAACCGCTAGAGTTTAATCAGAGCTGTCTATTGTTGTGGGTAAACGTTAGTGAGGCTGTGAAAGTATTCTTTTTATTTCCCCTCTTTAGCAAAGAGGGGTTAGGGGAGATTGGATCTATTAAAAAATTATTATTAAATTTCAATAACCTATGACTTAATGAAATCCCCCTCGATCCCCCTTTTACAAAGGGGGAAGCTAAAGTCATAATACTTTCGCAGTCTCTTTCGCTACATCCCAGCCTACGTATAATGTAGGCTGGGATGAGGTACGAATCCCAGCAATCGGAGCTACTTAAACTTAAGCAAAAGACGTAGGCATTTTCTCCCTAAGCTTTAAAAAACGTTGATAGCGTGTCATAGAAATCTCACCCTTTTCAGCGGCTAATCTTACTGCACAACCTTGATCTAGCAAATGCCTACAGTTATGAAAGCGACATTGATCTATTAATGGTTGAAATTCTCGATAACCGTAAGCCAGTTGTTGTTCAGAAAGTCCAACTAAGCCAAAAATAGCCACGCCAGGACTGTCTATTAAATCGCCACCTTCAGGTAAATGATAGAGTGTAGCGGCTGTGGTGGTATGGCGGCCATGTTTGGTGGTGGCTGAAACAGTATTGGTTTTTAAATCTTTATCAGGAATGATGGCATTGGTTAAAGAAGATTTACCAACGCCTGATTGCCCGGCAAACATACTGACTTGATCTTTTAAAGTGGCTTTTAATTGATCTACGCCCGTTGCCGTTCTAGCACTGACTCTAAACAAGGGATAGCCCAAGTTAATATAGTCTTGTAATTCTTTTTCGATAATATCCGTTTGTGGTAAATCAGTTTTATTAAGCACCAAGGCCGCAGCGATATTATTGTTTTCACAAATAACCAGATATTGGTCTATTAATAAAAAGTCACAATGTGGTTCTACAGCAAACACTACAAAAATAGTATCCAGATTAGCGGCTACTGGTCGTGCTTTACTGTTCCTAGAAGGACGAGCTAGCACTGAACGTCTAGGCAAGATTTCTTCAATACGACCTTGTTCAGGTGATGCCAAACTCCATAATACCTTATCGCCTACGGCCACTGTCTCGAGCTTCCGTAGGGTTTGGCACAAGATTATTTTGTCATCATATTCAACCGCAATACCTTGACCCAAATGGGCAATAACCAGGCCTTCTAATAAGTCAGCCATTAGGCTTTAGTTTCTAAATGTGCGATACGAATAGCGGCCGGTGGATGGCTATAATGAAAAGCCGAATATAAAGGGTCAGGCGTTAAGGTGTTAGCATTTTCTTCATAAAGCTTGACTAATGCACTGATCATTTTTGTAGCTTTAGCGTTGTTAGCAGCAAAGTCATCGGCTTCAAATTCAAACTTACGTTGAAAATAAGCACTGATAGGTTGCATAAAAAAAGTAAAGCTTGATGAAACTAGCATGAATAACAACAAAGCTGCTGCATTCGATGCTTGCTCTACGCCTAAACCATTATAAAACCAAGCTTCGTTAATCAGCCAGCCTAAAACGGCAAAGCTGATTAAACTCATAATCGAAGTAGCAAACAGCATTTTTATGACGTGTTTGCATTTAAAATGCCCCAATTCATGTGCTAATACTGATTCCAGTTCTTCTTCATCTAATGAAGCCACTAAATTATCAAAGAACACAATACGCTTGTTGTTACCTAGGCCGGTAAAATAAGCATTACCATGACCAGAACGCTTAGAACCATCCATGATAAATATGCCCTGACTGTTAAAACCACAGCGAGTTAATAAGCCTTGAATGCGTTCTTTTAAAGAACCTTCTTCCATAGGTGTGAACTTATTAAATAAAGGTGCAATGACGGTAGGATATAGCCAGCTCATTAATAGAGAAAAAGTCATGAGTATAGCCCAAGCCCATAACCACCAAAGTGAACCTACATTATCCATCACCCATAAGATCAGTGCTAAAAAAGGCAAGCCGATAGCTGCGCCTAAAGTTAATTGGAGTACTTGGTCTTTAATGAACTGGCCAACACTGCTTTTATTGAAGCCGAACTTTTCTTCAATAACAAAGGTTTGATAGAGGCTAGTTGGAATTTCTATTAAGGTCATCAACAAAAAGATTGACGCGGTTGCGGCAACACCGGCCCATAAGGGAGATTCAATTACAGTAGGCCAATAGCTAAAGGCCAAATTAATACCGCCTCCTAGGGTAAATGATAACAACACTACGATGCTTAATAGGCCATCAAAATTGCCTAGCTTAAGTTTAGCTTGTGAATAATCTGCTGCTTTTTGATGAGCGGCTAACGGCACTTTGTCCTTAAAGGCCTCCGGCACGTTGGCGCGATGTGCCGCAACATAGTTGGCTTGGCGTCTAGCCAGCCAAAACTGTACTGAAGAAGAAATAAATACGGCGATTAAGAAGATAATAGTAAAGGTATTCATAGGGCTTAATACTTTAGATTGTAAGAGTTAGACGAACACATTGGCCAATGCTACACTAACCACCACCTACAACACAATGGAATCAATACATGACGCAGGATACTGCAAACTTAATCTGGATAGATCTTGAAATGACAGGCTTAGATCCAGACACAGATTTAATCATTGAAATCGCAACTGTTATTACTGACAAAGACTTGAATATATTGGCTGAAGGGCCTGTTATAGCGGTACATCAGTCTGATGAAGCTTTGGCGGCAATGGATGATTGGAATCAAAAACATCATGGTCAATCTGGTCTGATTGAACGTGTAAAAAACTCAGCGATAAATGCCGCGGAAGCAGAGCGCTTAACTATAGATTTTCTCAAAGACTGGGTGCCTGCAAACACTTCGCCTATTTGTGGTAACAGTATTGGTCAAGATAGACGCTTTTTATATCGTTATATGCCGAGCTTAGAAGCCTATTTTCATTATCGTAATATTGATGTATCAACGCTTAAAGAATTAGCGGCACGATGGGCGCCTGCCGTTAAAGAGGGTTTTAAAAAAGAATCCACACACCAAGCCCTAGATGATATTTTAGAATCCATAGAAGAACTGCGTTATTACCGAGAGCACTTTATTAAGTTTTAATCATGAATCAATTAATCGCAATTGCACTCGGCGGCGCTAGTGGTGCCGTTGTTCGGTTTTTAATGTCTTCGGGACTTTATCAATGGCTAGGGCGTGAATTTCCCTATGGTACCTTAGCTGTTAATGTCGTTGGTTCATTTTTAATAGGCTTGTTGACTGAAGTGCTGTTTATGCAGCGCGTGACCATTGCCCTGGAATACCGAGCCGCTATATTAGTGGGCTTTATTGGTGCCTTTACCACCTTTTCTACTTTTGCCTTAGAGACCCTATATTTGTTAGAGCAGGGCAGTTTGAACAAAGCGATGCTCAATATAGCTGTCAGCGTAGTCGCTTGTCTGTTTGCGGTTTGGATAGGTCTGCTCTGTGGTCGATCTTTATTTATGTATTCAGATGGCATGATACAGTGGAGCGGTGGCATGATTCCTTATGCCTTGATGATCGTTAATGTCATCGGTGCTTTTATAATAGGAGTTATTGCCGGTTTGATAATGCAGAAGATAGAATTGCCTATCGAATATCGAGTATCGATTATGGTGATTTTAGTCGGCGCTTATTTAACCTTGTCAGGTTTATATTTAATATTATTTCTGATAGAAAATGGCTATACCTTGGCTAGTCATATCAAATTAATGTTGAGTATATTTTTTGCTAATGGATTCAGTTGTCTGTT
>CAIZMK010000178.1 GCA_903934035.1 uncultured Methylococcaceae bacterium | reverse complement strand
TCTTAACTGTTGCGAGTACTCTTTCATTGTAGTCGTAGGCCGGAATAAGGCTTTGCGAGCGACAGCGAGAAAAGCGTTTCCGGCATAGGTACTGTTGCGAGTACTCTTTATATAATGAAGAACTATCCAGCCATCTCCACAAAATCAACGTAATACTGAGGCATAAGCCACTAAGTCATCGATAATATCAATCCGACTATCAGGGCTTTCTCGTAACTCTTGTAATCTAGCATCAAAAGCTTCAAAAGTGATACTTGCTCCTGGCAATTGTCCTGTTAAACGCTGATGACATAATGTCTTCCATCGCACTTGTTCTTCGGCATTCAAGGTTTGCGGATAATTACGAGCCCGATAGCGAAATAACATCTCACTTAACCGCGAATCAGTAAAAGTTACTTTAAATGTAGCTAACTGTTCAGGTGATGACAATCTAATCTTTGCCATTTTCTGCTTATCAGCATCAGAAAAGAATCCTCCGCTATAGATAGCTAAATCTGGATCAAGCACTTTATCTCCATAGGCATGATCACTAAATACAGCTATTAACTTTGCAAATAAGTCTGTAGCTGCTTTAATTTTATCGATATTAGCCCGACATAATTCTAAGTCTAAAGCTAGACGCTGCGCATCTTCTGTTCTAATAACTGAAATGGGCGCCAACACTGGACACTTATTAATATGTACCGTTTTTAAAGGGATGCGAGCCACACCCTCTGGCAAATCTTTAGTTGCTGTAAATAAGCGTTGCTGAATCTCTGTAATAGACAAAGACAACATAGGGGCTGGATCTATCGACAGATCATAAACGATGACACCATTATTATTGGCTGGATGTTTACAAATCGGCAATACAATAGCGAGACAGTTCTTATCGCCGCTATACCGTCCAGAAATATGCACAACAGGTTGCCAATTACCTAACTGCAACAACTCTAAAACCTTTGCCTTTAAACGATGCTGTATTAGAAAATTAAAGAGTTTAGGTTGTGCTTGCTTAACAACTTTTGCGATGCCAATAGTGGCATAAACATCTGATAAGGCATCATGAGCAGCTTCATGGACGATGCCATTAGCAATTGTTAATTGATCTAAACGTAAACTAGGTTTACCGTCATCATTAACTGGCCAAATGATGCCATCGGGTCGTAATGCCCTTGCAGCTCTTAAGACATCAATCAAATCCCAACGTGAATTGCCGTTTTGCCATTCTCGCGCATAAGGATCATAAAAATTTCTATATAAGCAGTTACGAGTCACCTCGTCATCAAAGCGCAAATTATTGTAACCTAAGGTACAAGTATTGGGTTGCGCTAGTTGCTCATTGATTAGAGCAATAAATTCAGCTTCACAAACACCTTTTTGTTCCGCCTGTTGTGGAGTAATACCTGTAATGACGCAAGCATCAGGTTGCGGTAAGCAATCAGGTGTGGGCTTGCAAAAAACTACTAAGGGATCATCGATAATATTAAAGTCAGCGTCAGTTCGAATCCCTGCAAATTGAACTGGCCTATCGCGCTGTGGATCAGTGCCAAAGGTTTCGTAATCATGCCAATAAAAGCTTGCAGCACCTTGAGAGTAATTTGAGGTATGTATCGAGTCTGTTTTGTTCATCAAGGTATTTGCTTACATGTTACTAGATTATTTTATCAGCCATCACGATCATTAAGTAAGCGCAGGCAAAGGGCGAAAGGTTAAGCTTTATATCTGTCACACTTTAAGTTGGTAGCACAATGATGGGTTACGCTATCGAGACTGTGAAAGTTTCCTTTTATTTCCCCTCTTTAGCAACATAGCTATCTACACAGGTTCTTATCGGCGTTGAAACGATAAAAAACACCGTAGGGGCGTATTGCATAGGCCCAACATTGAAAGTCTATATGTTATAGAGCTTATTTTATAAGGGCGTATGCAATACGCCCCTACGATCTTTACCACAAGGTTATCGTTCTCGCGTGGGAATGCTAACAATTATTTGTGTAGATAC
>CAIZMK010000177.1 GCA_903934035.1 uncultured Methylococcaceae bacterium | reverse complement strand
TGTTTGCAATGCCTGCCCAACAATTTGAGCTAGTGTAAAAATTTCATGATCCATGATGTGACCTCAGTAAACTTCAGCTAAAATAGCATAATGACAATAAAACAAACATCACATGCCCCAAACACCCCGATGATGCAGCAATATTTGCGCATCAAAGCGGATCACCCCGATACCTTATTATTTTATCGTATGGGAGACTTTTATGAACTATTCTTTGACGATGCTAAGCTAGCCTCTCAATTACTCGATATTACTCTAACTAGCCGAGGCCAATCAGCAGGCTTACCTATCCCTATGGCAGGCATCCCCTATCACTCTGCCGAAGGTTATTTAGCTAAGTTATTAAAAAAAGGCGTCTCGGTTGCAATTTGTGAACAAATCGGTAATCCTGCGACCACTAAAGGACCAGTCGAACGTAAAGTCGTTCGCATAGTAACACCCGGTACAGTTACTGACGAAGCCTTATTGGACGATCGAAAAGATAATTTGCTCGTTGCAATCAGTTCAGTAGCCAATAATGACCAACAATACGGCATTGCCAGTTTAGATTTAACCAGTGGCCGTTTTATTTTGCAAGAAGTCGATTCAAAAGATCAATTACTGAGTGAATTAGGCCGCTTAAATCCTGCCGAACTACTTTTTAGTGAAGACTTGAAATTACCCACCAGCTTACAAGCACGTAGCGGTCTGTGCCGTCGTTTGCCTTGGCATTTCGATCCAGAAAGCGCTAGACAACGGATATTACAACAATTTAATACCTTAGATTTAAAGGGCTTTGGTTGTGAATCATTAAGTGCTGCCATTGCTGCAGCCGGCGCTTTATTGCTCTATGTTAAAGAAACTCAACAGACCGCCCTGCCCCATATCCAAGGTATTTGTACTGAAAACAGTGACGATAGCATTTTACTTGATGCGTCTAGTCGCCGAAATCTTGAATTGGATTATCATCCTTCTGGGCAATTACAATACACTTTGTTTGGTGTTTTAGACAAAACCTCTACGACGATGGGCAGTCGCTGCCTAAGACGCTGGATCAATCGACCCTTACGAGATGCCAAACGCCTCAATGATCGTTATGCCGGTATCGAAAACTTGCTTAATGATAGCCTTTATCAAACCCTGCAAAACCAATTACGACAAGTCGGTGATATTGAACGTATCAGCTCGCGTATCGCTTTAAAATCTGCGCGTCCTCGTGACTTATTAGTACTACGTTCATCTTTGGCGGTATTGCCAGAATTACAACAAAGTTTGGCGACTAGTAATAATCCGCAACTAACTTATATTGCCCAGCAAATAGGTGAGCATCCTGAAATATTAAACTTGCTACAAAAAGCCTTAATTGATAATCCACCTGTGCTTATTCGTGACGGCGGTGTTATTGCCCCAGGCTATCATCAGGATTTAGATGAGTTACGCAACTTAAGCCAAAACGCTGATCAATTTCTGATTGATATGGAAAACAGGGAAAAAGCGGCCACAGGCATTAGTACGCTTAAGGTTGCTTATAATCGTGTTCATGGCTATTACATTGAAATATCTCATATACACGCTGATAAAATACCTTTGCATTACACGCGCAAACAAACTTTAAAGGGTGCAGAACGCTATATTACTGAAGAATTAAAAAGCTTTGAAGACAAGGTACTAAGTGCAAAAGACAAAGCCTTGTCTTTTGAGAAATTTCTTTACGAAGAATTACTTAACATTATCGCTAGCGATTTAATTCCTTTACAACAGTGTGCAGCAGCACTCGCAGAACTAGATGTCATCAATACTTTTGCCGAACGCGCTGTGACTTTAAATTTATCTGCACCTACTTTAACAAATGTGCCTGGCATTAATATTGAGGGCGGACGACATTTAGTCATAGAACAGGTTTCTGACATTCCTTTTGTGCCTAACGATTTACTATTTTCAAATCAACGTAGAATGTTAGTAGTAACAGGCCCCAATATGGGCGGTAAATCAACCTATATGCGCCAAGCAGCATTGATTGTGCTAATCGCTCACATCGGCTGTTATGTGCCAGCCAAACAATTAATCTGCGGGCCTATCGATAAAATATATACCCGTATAGGCGCTTCAGATGATTTATCAAGTGGGCGTTCTACTTTTATGGTGGAAATGTCAGAAACAGCTAATATCTTGCATAATGCCACGGAAAAAAGCTTGATACTCATGGATGAAATAGGCCGAGGTACCAGTACTTTTGATGGCTTATCTTTAGCGTGGGCTTGTGCAGATCATTTGGCTAAAAAAACCAAAGCCTTCACGCTGTTTGCTACTCATTATTTTGAACTGACTACGCTAGCTGATGAACAAGATAGCATCTATAACGTACATTTGGATGCGATGGAGCACGGCGACAAAATCATCTTTTTACATGCCGTTAAAGACGGCCCAGCTAATCAGAGTTATGGCTTGCAAGTCGCCGCTTTAGCGGGTGTACCTAAATCAGTCATTGAAAAAGCCAAAACTAAATTACGGCATTTAGAAGATCATGCTTATAAAGAACAACAAAGTGCATCTGACGTAAAGCAACTGGACTTATTTTCATCATCTGAAGACCACCCGGCCGTTACCTTGCTAGAAGAAACGCTACCCGATGATCTTAGCCCAAAACAAGCCTTAGATTTACTTTATAAGCTTAAGGCTTTAGTAGTATAGGTATCTACACAAGTTTCTTATCGGCGTGGAAACGATAAAAATCACCGTAGGGGCGTATTGCATACGCCCAACATTGAAAGTCCAATGTTATAGAGTTTATTTTATAAGGGCGTATGCAATACGCCCCTACGATCTTCATTACAATGTTATCGTTATCGCGTGGGAATGCTAACAATTATTTGTGTGATACCTATGCTCTTTAGCAAAGAGGGGCAAGGGGAGATTGGGTCTATTAAAAATAATCATTGAATATTAGTAGCTTATAACACAAAAAATCCCCCTCAGTCCCCCTTTGACAAAGGGGGAAGCTAAAATCACAATACTTTCACGGTCTCTGGTGCTTACCCACCCTACAAAAACTTAACTGTGGGCAGCAAGTATCCACGATGAAACACAGTGGAATCGAGCAAATCGGAGCTCGTTAAATACTCGATTCCGCGTTGCTTCATCGAGGCTACGGACTGATAGCTGATTTATTTAACCAAACTTAACAGGACACCGGCAGCTACTGCAGAACCAATAACACCAGCGACATTAGGTCCCATAGCATGCATTAATAAGAAGTTATGCGGATTACTTTCTAAACCTAGCTTATTGGCAACTCTAGCCGCCATAGGTACTGCAGACACACCAGCCGCGCCAATCAATGGATTAATTGGCGTATCACTAAATCTATTCATGATTTTCGCCATAATAACCCCAGAAGCAGTACCTATGGCAAAAGCGACAGCACCTAAGGCTAAAATACCCAAGGTTTGTAATTGTAAAAAAGCGGCTGCACTCAGCTTAGAACCCACAGCTAAGCCTAAAAATATAGTCACTATATTAATCAGCTCGTTTTGAGCCGTTTGACTTAAACGCTCTACAACGCCACAGGCATTCATTAAATTACCTAAGGCAAACATACCGATCAATGGCGTAGCAGAAGGTAGTAAAAGTATAGATAACACGAGCAACATTAATGGAAAAACAATCTTTTCAGTTTTGCTAACCATACGCATTTGCTTCATTTCAATTTTGCGTTCATCTTCTGTAGTTAAGGCCCGCATAATCGGCGGCTGAATTAGCGGAACTAAGGCCATGTATGAATAAGCTGCAACAGCGATAGCGCCCAATAAATCAGGTGCTAATTTTGAAGCGACATAAATAGCAGTAGGGCCATCAGCTCCTCCAATAATGCCAATAGCGGCAGCATCTTTCAAACTAAATTCTAGGCCTGGCACCACGTTTAGTGCTAACGCGCCTAGCAAGGAAGCAAAAATACCAAATTGCGCGGCCGCTCCTAATAATAAAGTTTTAGGATTGGCCAACATAGGACCAAAATCAGTCATAGCCCCAACACCCATAAAAATAAGTAGAGGGAATATACCGGCTTTAATACCAAAATAAAGGTAAGACAATAAACCACCCTCTTCAGCTATACCTGCCACAGGTATATTACTGAGTATGGCTCCAAAACCTATGGGTAGTAATAAAAGTGGCTCGAAGCCTTTTTTAATTGCCAAAAACAATAACAAAAAGCCAACCAACATCATAAATGCCTGGCCACTCGTAAAATTATACAGACCAGTGCTTTGCCAGAGTGCCGTCAAATTTTCCATAATATTTCTCTTAATGCAACATTTTGAGCTATAAAGAAACCAAGGCGTTACCACCAGCGACAGCGCCGCCTTCCTTGATATGAACTGCACTCACTATGCCGCTAAATTTAGATCTAACTTCTGTTTCCATTTTCATCGCTTCCATAATAACAACCACATCACCTTCTGTTACAGTGCTACCCACTTCAACAAGAATTTTAAGGATATTGCCTGCCATTGGCGCATAAACTTCAGCACCTGACGAAACGATTGGCTCTATAACAGTATTTTCAGTAACCGTAGGCTTAATAGCTAATGGAGTACCAGGAGGACCGACAATGACATTAAAGTTTCTACCATCGACGTTAACAATATAGGCTTCTGTAGCAGAGTTAACCGCTGAGGGTTTAACAGGCGCTTCTGAACTAATGGCAGCAACATCTGGCGCAGCTTCAAAAGCAGAGGCATTTCCACGATTAACTAAGAATTTCCAGCCGACTTGAGCAAACATGCCATTAATTAAAGCATCTTCTTCAATATGATTAGACAGCTTTACATTTTCAGACAAGGCTTTTTCTTTGACTTCAGCAATCAACTTATCCATTTCTGGTTCGATTAAATCAGCTGGTCTACAGGTAATTGCTTTCGCATCATCTAGCACTCTATCTTGCAATTGTTTGTTAACAGGTGCGGGAGTTGCCCCATATTCACCCTTTAACACCCCCGCTGTTTCTTTAGTTATGGTTTTATAGCGCTCACCGTTCAAGACATTCATCACGGCTTGGGTACCTACGATTTGTGAAGTAGGCGTTACGAGAGGAATGAAGCCTAAATCTTCACGCACACGAGGTATTTCATGCATCACTTCATCAAACTTATCTGCAGCCCCCTGCTCTTTTAATTGACTTTCCATGTTGGTCAACATGCCACCAGGCACTTGAGAAATTAAAATACGTCCATCAACACCTTTTAGGCTGCCTTCATATTGAGCATACTTTTTACGAATATCTCTGAAATAATGAGCAATTTCCTCTAACTTAGCCAAATCCAAACCAGTAGAACGACCCGTACCTTCAAGACTAGCAACGATAGTCTCAGTAGCACTATGACCATAAGTCATACTCATGGAAGAAATAGCGGTATCAACGTTATCGATACCTGCTTCAGAGGCTTTAATCAAAGTAGCAACACTTAAACCAGTAGTGGCATGACAATGAAGATGAATGGGGATTTTTGTGCTTTTCTTTAGACGACTCACTAATTCATAAGCATCATAAGGCTTTAATAAACCCGCCATGTCTTTAATACAAATTGAATGAGCACCCATGTCTTCAATCTGCTTACCTAAATCCACCCAAACATTAAGAGTATGCACTGGGCTTGTGGTGTAAGAAATTGTACCTTGAGCATGCGCATCAGTATTCAAAACCGCTTTAACAGCATGTTCAATATTACGCATATCATTCATGGCATCAAAAATCCTAAAGACATCAATACCATTAACAGCACAACGCTCTACAAATTTATCAACGACATCATCTGCATAATGCCGATAACCTAAAAGGTTCTGGCCTCTTAACAACATTTGTTGAGGCGTATTAGGCATGGCGGCTTTTAATAAACGCAATCTTTCCCAGGGATCTTCACCTAAATAACGGATACAAGCATCAAACGTCGCACCACCCCATGATTCGATAGACCAATAACCTATTTGATCTATTTTTCCACAGATTGGGAGCATATCTTCTATGCGTAAACGAGTGGCTAAGATTGATTGATGTGCATCACGTAAAACAACTTCAGTAATGCTTAGGGGCTTTTTTTTATCTTGGGCCATTGTTACTAGTTCTCCGATAACCTTATAAAGGTGTTTAATCTATTGACCTTTTGAGTCGTTCACATTCATTCTATAATAAAAGCTTGATTAAGGCATTTTCATAATGTTGTCACGGCATTATTACTAGCAATGAAACAGTATTTTCTTAATCTTTAAGGGTTCTTTAAAACCAAGATAACCATGAACATTCAGTATGTAAATCAGTAATCAAAGCTTTTATTGTTGTTTATTACGATGCTGATGCACGGCTGCAGTAATTGCAGCAATAATATTTTTATCAATGCCACTCGATGAGGTCGCTGCTGTTCCAGCTAAGTTTGGCGTTTCTGGAAAAAATCTTTCTATAAACGATGACATCATATTAATGGCAACCACTAACATAGTCAAAAACAGGAATACTATCGTCATTCCTGCCAACATTAGCTCAATTCCTTTACTCATTAATTCTGTCATAATCCCCTGCCTTGTATTGAAACGATTAAATCAACTTTAAATCATCCATTCGTGTTTACATTATCCATAAAACCACATCGCTAAACAAACTAAAAGATAGGTAAATCACTAGGTTTATAGATTCTTAGGATACAGACAAATTTTATTGATTAGCCTTAATCCATAATTAATTATCTATTCTATCTAAATTGACCTAGGCATACACATCAAATAACCCGATTAATATTAAACCCGAACAATCAGTAAGAACTAAAATACTTAACGAACAACGGAGTTGTACAGCCAAATAAAAAAGGCTCTATGTGAATCGTAGCGACAATGATCCACGTATCAAGGCTTACATCATACAAGGTATTATCATATAGCGTTTTTGATAAGAGATAATATTCATGAATCAATAAACATAAATAATAAAATGATAAACAAAAGTTTCACCAATGAGTCGACTTTATTAGAACGCTAGCCACTAGGAATCACATAGAGCCGAAAAAAAGATTAAAAACTTAATTTAGACAGAGGTAAATAAGGCGGCAATATAGGGCTAAAACTACAACCACTAAGTTCGTATGTGATTCATGGAATAGTCTAATACAGTGCTTAATTTGATGGGAAATAACTTTATAAAAAAAAGCCCTCCCAATTACTGAGCGGGAGGACTTATAGAGGAGGACATTTAGTCAATTCACTTTTCATCAATAGCTTTGATGAGCTTTAACAATCTTAAAAAGGGTGTGTCCTAACGACTGTGTTAATAAATTACTCGCCAAAGTTGATTTTGTCAAATAATAATTGGACAAAACATGTACAATATTTTCTTGGAAATCATTTACTACTATAGGAACACACAATGAATATATTAATCACTGGCGGTACCGGCTTTATTGGCCGCACCTTAATCAAGCATCTACAAAAAGAGAGCCATAAAATAACGGTCTTAAGCCGCACACCTGACACTATCAATAAAATATTCAACAATGAAGTAACAGCATTATCGAATATCGATCTATTGAAGCCAGACCATAACTTTGAAATCATTATTAATCTTGCTGGCGCAGCCATTTTTGACAATCATTGGAGCGATGCCCGAAAACAATTAATCAGAGACAGCAGAATTACGCTCACCGAACAATTAATAACTTACATAGAACAAGCCAGCATTAAACCCGAATTATTTATCAGCAGTTCTGCAATTGGCTATTATGGCGATCAAGGCAATCAGGAATTAAACGAATCATCGCCTGTACAAGCTGATTTTTCACAGCGCTTATGTGCCGACTGGGAAAGCACCGCGCTTCAAGCAGAAAAATTTGGCGTCAGAGTTTGCCTGATTAGAACGGGGTTAGTATTAGGCCATGACGGAGGCTTATTGCAACGAATGCAAATTCCTTTCAAATTAGGATTAGGCGGAATTCTGGGCAATGGTCAGCAATGGATGTCATGGATACATAGAGCCGATTGGGTCAATATCGCAAAATTCATGATCAACAATAAGTCTATGCAAGGCGCTTACAATGCAACAGCACCTCATCCAGTGACAAACAGTGATTTTACAAAAATTTTGTCCAAGCATTTAAAGCGCCCTGCTTTATTACCGGCACCTGCATGGCTATTAAAAATGCTCTTAGGTGAAAGGTCAGATTTAATCTTAGCAAGCCAGCGGGTATTACCTGAGCGCTTGTTAGCTGAAAATTTTCATTTTGAATATTCAGAACTTTTATCAGCTTTAACAGAAATTAGCTCACATCATGACTAAGCCAGCCTGCACGCAAATTAATCCTGAAAAACTAATACTCAGCAAATGGACCTCGGTAAATCCACATCATAAAGAAAAGCACTTTATAGTCACTGAAGTCATTAGAGATGAGCAAGAACAAATCATCTCCTGCCTATTAGAAGCTGTCATTAACCATAACCTTTATGAACTTGATTGGAGGGAACTAAAAGACCTTAGCTGTTGGCTGCCAGGCTGGCGTTAAAACTATGCCCCATAAAGCTTATCAACAAGAATTTTAAACCACAAAGGTCTTGCTAATAATACATACATGGCAATAAAACCGACCACTGGAACGGGTGCCGTATCTAAAATCATAAGCAGTAACAACACAAAAAAACATTTTATTCGAAGCATCATAACTGAAGCGGTTTAATAAAATCGACATAATGAATGGGACTATTGTTTATCATTTCATTATTTATGCTTATTAATTAATTAATTAATTAATTAATGAATATTATTTTTGATCAAAATCGAAATATTATAATGTGTAGCCTGATGATAGCCTTGATACAAAGATGTTGATCTTGTAGGGGCGAATTCATTCGCCACGTAAATTCGCCCCTACAAATAAACATTATATACACTGTATAAGAGCACCATAATTTACATGAAACCAGTTCATTTTTAGCTAAAAAATAACTTATCTAGTGTCAGTATAGTAATTTAATTGTATCTTGTTAGCTTTATATTTTACAATTCAAAGCGGTATATAAGTTAACCGGACGATAATTAGGCTACAAAGAACAAAATCGGCCTCAAACTGATCACACATAAAATTATATTTGGAGGATAGTATGTTTAAAATTCGTGCACTGGTAACAGCGCTAACCTTAATAGGTTCTATTTCCGTAGCGACGGCTTGGGAAACATTACCCACTTCAGCACCCGCTCCTGCTGACAACCCAACGACAGAAGAAAAAATTGAACTAGGCAAAATGCTTTATCATGACCCTCGCCTTTCTTCTACTGGCACTGTCTCTTGCGCCTCTTGCCACAATACTATGTTAGGTGGCGAAGACAATCGTCCTAACTCTATGGGCGTAAATGGTCAAACCGGTGGTCGCAGTGCACCTACCGTTTGGAATTCAGCTTTTAACGCTGTTCAATTTTGGGATGGCAGAGCAGCTAGTCTTGAAGCGCAAGCAGCAGGACCTGTTACCAACCCTATTGAAATGGGTATGAAAAGTTGGGATGAAGTCGTTGCCCGCTTAAAAAGCATCGATGGTTACGCTAAAGCTTTTGAACTCGCATTTGGCAAAGATTCTATTTCTAAAGACAACGCGACTAAAGCCATTGCCGCTTATGAAAGAACCTTAATCACTCCTCACAGCCCTTATGATAAGTACGTCGCAGGCGATAAATCTGCTTTGACAGAACAACAAGTGCGCGGAATGAATAGCGCTCAAGAGTTAGGCTGTACTAGCTGCCATAGTGGCCCAGCATTTAATGGCCCTGGCATGTTCCAACCTTTCCCTATGCATAGCAATCCTTATTTTGCTGCCAAATATCATTTTAAAAATGATAAAGGACTAGCAGAAGTGACCAAAAAAGCCGAAGACGAGCATTTATGGAAAGTCCCAACTTTACGCAATATTGCTTTAACTGCTCCTTATTTTCATAACGGTTCCGTTAAAACTTTAGATGAAGCTGTACTCATTATGGGAAAACTGCAACTAGACAAAGATTTAACTAAAGAGCAAGTTGCAGATATTGTGGCTTTTTTAAATAGTTTAACAGGTGAATTCCCTAAACAAAAAATGCCAGTTTTGCCTGCCACACCTGGCACAACTTTCAACTAAAAATTTGAAGATATAGCTTACAGTGGGAGCCAACTACATGAAACTAAAGTCGCTCCCACTTAACAACAAAGCTACAAATTGATTTTTATTGCACTCTATGATTGATTGGAACATATATCAAAACTAATAATCTCGACATGGATTGCTCAGACTTAGTACCTTAAAAGCCAACTAAATAAAAGCTATCAATACCTCGAAAATAAGCATAAGTATTATTATGCTAAGCTGCCGATTAGATTACCCCCCAAAAAAGAGTCAAAAATATTCGTTTTTTATTGTGTCTCAACGTAAGTTGTTAAGCTATTTAAAAGCAGACGATTATCATCAGTCGATTTCTAAAGAATCAGTCCAATAGCGTCAGAATTTTTTACACGCCAATCTGACCTATCATTCTAATTTTTCACAAAAAACAATCCTACCTAATCATAAAATCAAAATCGTAACCTCATCATCCGTTGTTAAATCTCATAAAACATAGACTGTTACGGCCATCAAGCAACATAAAACACTGATAATTGTTAGCGCTTTTGAATCAATACTAACGTCAAAAGTGTCTATTTTTTTTACAACTCTGACAATCGATAACCTAAGCTTAGTCTTTATCTCAAACAGATTACTCCAATAAACTGTAACTATTAGCTTTTATTATATCTGGCATAAATTGTGCTTTCAACACAATGTACAGTATTTGTACCCCGGCGTCCTTACCACCAAATTCACCGGCAGTTTTAAATTGACCTAACTTCTAACCCTAAGACAGATGCTATGTCTGTTAACGAGTTGATTACTTTTGGAGAAATCTATGAATAACTTTAATAAATCGTTGCTATCACTAGCATTAACAGCAACTCTGGCTATCACTAGCACAACCACCATGGCCTACCCTACATTCACAATAAACCCTACAAACACAGGTGTTTCAGGTGAAAACCCATCGACCATCGGCGACCTAACTGGAGACAAATTGGTAGGTGGTTACAATGAAATAGTTACTTTAAATACTAATGGCACTTTTAATGCGTCTATTCTTTGGAATGCGGGCCAACTTTTTGATATCGGACTTGGTAACAGTTATACCCTACCAATAGGTCTGTGGCTAACAGATCAATTTAATGGGACTTTTTCTACTGTCGCAGGAACAACAACATTCCATCCAGATGGCACTAGCTCTCAAAGCTCAGCTTTAAGTATTTACTATACTAGTGGAGCTACATCAATGAGCGTAGGCACCCTGCCAACTGACGGAAGCAGCGTATTTACACCAATCTTTGCCGGCTCAACGGGCACTACACTCATAGGTACCGGACAAGAACTTGCTTGGCCTCCCTATTATGGTTCTGCACTTGGAGGCGGCACTGTTTTTGGCCAAGGCTCTTTTGCTTTAGGCACTACTCTAAACTTAATAACAACAGCCGCTAACAATTATTTCGTCGATCCAAGTCCTTTTTACAATTTATCATTACAATCTGGGCAATATAATACCTTGACTTTTAAAAGCACAGACCCAGTCACCGGAAGCAATACTTTTTCAAACAACGGCTCTGCAGACATTATCTTCGGCAATGCCAACGTACCAGAACCAACCAGCCTTGCATTAGTGGGTTTGGGCTTATTAGGCCTAGGTACTATCAGACGTAAAAAACAATCTAAAACATCAATACACGCTTAATTTTGTATTAATAATGGTATGGCGCTATCAAGTTAAGCAGCTCTTGAGTTAACTCCTTTCACTTAATTGAGTGGAACTTGGCGAACTTATTTATTTGAACAACTGTTGCTACTTAGCTCATATCTCCTTAGGGTGAAGTAGCACCAGTTCGATCAAGCAGGTGAAATATGCAAGACGGTGTCAGATTTTCAGCAACAGAAGAAGAGCTAAAAGCTTCCTATCAATTACGCTACAAAGTGTATGTTGAGCACATGGGGCGCTTTAAAGACATGGGCGACCATGATCTTAAAGAATTAAGAGATGAATATGATGACTATGCAAGAGCCGTTATTGCGATCAAAGATGGCGCAGCGATTGGTACGCTTAGATTATTTTGGGGACGCGATAAAGATTTTCCACCTTTGATGATTGATGCCTATCATTTATCGTCCTTTTTAGAAACCTTGGAACAACAACAGATTTGTATTGTTGAGCGACTGATGGTGGATAAACATTATCGAGGTGGGAGTGCAACTTTGCGTATGTATAAAGAAGTTATGCATTTTGTACTTGACCATCATATAGAAGCGGTATTACTTAATTGCGAACCACACCACCTAAATTCATATTTAAAACTTGGCTTTAGACCTTTTACTCAAACCTATTCTTACCCAGGGATTGGCCTTGTGATTCCGATGGTTTTAATCACCGGTGATTATGAACATCTGCAACGCGTGGGGTCACCATTTTATATGTTAACTAGAGAAGAAGATTTTAGCCATTGTCGCTTCGTGAACGTACTACAAAATACAATTGCCCAGCATCCCAGCATAGTCAGCCAAACAACTTTAGGTAAGGCCGATTTCCTAAAACAAATTTATGACAGCGCAGACCCCTTAGTGACCACTGAAGCTAAAATTTTCAGCGCATTAGATCAAGACGAAATTGAACGCATGTTAGAGAAAAGCCACATTATTGAATGCAAAAAAGGTACTCATATTATTCAGAAAGATAATGCTGCAAAAACCATGTTTATTTTGCTCTCAGGCATACTGGAAATATTACGTGATGGTCAATTACAAGCTGTTATTTATCCAGGCGATGTTATCGGAGAAATTTCTTTTTTCTTACATGTACCAAGGACTGCCGACATTATTGCCGCGACTGATAACGTCAAACTATTAAGCCTTGATGAAGCTTCTTTGTCGCGCTTATTGAAATACGACCACACCCTTGCCAATAAGATACTAATGAATATATGTCGCAATTTATGTACACGAGTAATGGGTACCGAAATCCAACAACTCTCCAGTAAAAGTGGCACTTAAGATCAGCTAATAAAATCAGAAATATTCGTCATATATTATTCAGGATGGTAGTCGTGGACACATCAACATCTAAAAAAACAGCTAATATTGATCAATGTATTCGTCAATTAAATAAAATCCATAAGCAACGCTTAGGGGCCATAGGTCCTTTGTTAGGCATGCTCCTGATCCTATTGTTTGCTTGCGCCCTATTACCTTTATATTTGTTCCTCATGTTTTTTAATGTCGTATATTTTTGGATTCGACAACAAAAACGTATTGACCCTAAGCCTTATTTTAATTTTGATCGCCATCGATTGAACCACTTACGCTTTGCCGATAAAGTATGGTGCGAATACTGTGAGTGGGCAAATGGTTCATTACAATGGGCCTTAGCCATAACTAATGAAATTGAACGCCGCTATTGTCCTATCCAAAACCAATGCCATCCACATTGTGAGAAGGCAAAAAGCTGGCGTGATGAGTTTCTAGCCTATCAACATAATCCTGAAGAGATCGATCAGTATTACCGTGAGCGGTATTTAAAAGAATCAAATTTAGACGACAGCTAAGACATCGTATAAACATCTCTTTATTTCATCCATCAACAGGACTGTAACATGCCAACTTTTGATTATGACCTAGCTTTTTCCAGAAACCATGGCATCACTAGCGCCACCGATCAAGCCCACTTAAAAAATGCGACCTTTGCAATTGCTGGTATGGGGGGCGTAGGAGGTGATTACTTAATTACTTTATTACGAGCAGGCATTGGGCATTTCAAGCTATCAGACTTTGACTCATTTGAAATGGCTAACTTTAATCGTCAGTATGGTGCAACCATGTCAACGGTGGGTGTTAAAAAACTGGATGTTATGATTAAGCTTGCTTTAGATATTAATCCAGATGCCCAACTAAAAACCTACGAGGAAGGCATCAATGATCAAAATGTTGATGATTTCTTAACTGGAGTCGATGTTTTTATTGATGCCGTTGAGTTTTTTGAAATCAAGATACACCGATTACTCATTAACACTTGCATGAAACGAAATATACCGGTCATCTTTGGCGTACCCATGGGCTTTGGTGTTGGTGTTTTAGTATTTAAACCAGAAGGTATGAGTTTTGACGACTACTTTAATATTAATTACAAAGATGATTTAGGTCTACAGGCCTTAAAAATGGCCTTGGCTGCTGCACCAGCGGGCTTTCATCTCAAATATATACTTCCTGCCGCTTTCGATCTTGATAGCCGCAAAGCACCGAGTATCTCAAGTGGCTGTAAATTGGCAACAGGTATCGTTATTAGCAAGGCGATCTTGGCCTTATTACATCCTAAAGAGCTTAAATCAGTCCCTCACTACACCTGTTACGATGTTCGACTGAATCGATTAAAAAATGGTTATTTATGGGGAGGTAACAAAAACCCTTTACAACAATTAAAATTCTTTATAGCTCGTAAACGACTAGGTATTTAAGAACGCAATACACTATAAGCTTGTAGCACATCTTAAGGAGCCCTAATGACACTTGAATCGCAAAACCCTAACAACCCTATCGCTCAAGCAAAAGGTGCCGACGCCTATCGTGACCCTTCATGGTGGTATGACATCCGAGGTTTTTTTATTTTAATGGGTACTTATCAAGTAATGATTTGGACTCACTTAGCTTTTTTTGCCAAAAACCTGGGTAATAAACACCTAGAAGCCGCTATAGGTTCTGGAACTTTTCTAGCTTTAACTCTACTCACTAAAAAAATACTAGGTGGCAAACTACCTGAAGAAATTATAGGTATAGATTACGCTGAACGCATGCTCCAGGGTGCCCAAATATTATTCAAAAGTAACAAAAGCGTAAAGTTAGTTCAGGCAGACCTAGGCAATATCAACTATCCTAATGCCTATTTCGATTCAGTCAATATTGCTCATTCCTTTCATGCCTTTCCTGACCCTGGCAAAGTGCTTAAAGAACTGAATAGAGTTATGAAACCGAAAGCTCATCTTTATGTTGATGTTTTACTTGCGCCACGAGGAGGTTGTTTAAGACGCGCCATTGCCACACGAGTCAACCGCTTCTGTTTTAAGAAAGGCATTTTAGCTAGAACCTGTGACCCAGTAACAACTAAGGCACAATTTGAAAGCAATCACTTTAATGTGATTAACAGCTATATAAAAGGTAATACTTACCACATAATCGCGGAGAAAGATTAAGGCTTAAAGTCAAACAACTTAAGGTGCAGAGCTAGACTTAACTCTTCGCCTTTAGTCTTTAGCCTGTATTAAAAAGCCCTACCTAAAAGCATAGGTATCTACACAAGTTTCTTATCGGCGTGGAAACGATAAAAAAACACCGTAGGGGCGTATTGCATACGCCCAACATCGAAAGTCCAATGTTATAGAGCTTATTTTATAAGGGCGTATGCAATACGCCCCTACGATCTTCACCACAATGTTATCGTTCGCGCGTAGGAATGCTAACAATTATTTGTGTAGATACCTATGACCTGAAAGAGAGCTTAAGCCAAACTGGCGCGCATTGAACTAGTAGCCGATTGTTAAACCTTATGATAAATATCAGCGCCTTCTTCGAGGAATTGTTTGGACTTTTCATTCATCCCTTGCTTCAATGCTTCATTTTCATCTTTAATACCCTTTGCTGTCGCGTAATCACGCACATCCTGACTAATTTTCATAGAACAGAAATGAGGGCCGCACATAGAACAAAAGTGCGCCACTTTAGCTGAATCTTTGGGTAAAGTTTCATCATGAAATTCACGAGCTTTTTCAGGATCAAGACCAATATTAAACTGATCTTCCCAACGGAATTCAAAACGAGCTTTAGACATGGCATTATCTCGAGCTTGTGCGCCAGGATGACCTTTCGCTAAATCAGCAGCATGAGCAGCAATTTTATAGGTAACAATACCTTCGCGTACGTCTTGCTTGTTCGGTAAGCCTAAATGCTCTTTCTGGGTAACATAGCACAACATAGCGCAACCATACCAACCGATATTCGCCGCACCAATAGCAGAAGTAATATGATCATAACCAGGAGCTATATCAGTCGTTAAAGGACCTAAGGTATAAAAAGGCGCTTCACCACATTCTTCCAACTGCTTTTCCATATTGACTTTAATCATGTGCAAAGGAACATGACCAGGTCCTTCAATCATGGTTTGGATATCATGTTTCCAAGCGATCTTTGTTAACTCACCTAAGGTTTCTAGTTCTCCAAATTGCGCCGCATCATTAGCATCATAAATAGAACCAGGGCGCAAACCGTCACCTAAGGAAAAAGAAACATCATAGGCTTTCATGATTTCACAGATTTCTTCAAAATGCGTATATAAAAAGCTTTCAGTATGATGTGCCAAACACCATTTCGCCATGATAGAACCGCCTCGCGAAACGATACCAGTCATACGCTTAGCTGTAAGCGGTACATGATGTAAACGAACACCGGCATGAATAGTAAAATAATCCACACCCTGCTCTGCTTGCTCAATTAGGGTATCGCGAAAAATTTCCCAAGTTAAATCTTCAGCTTTGCCGTTAACTTTTTCTAATGCTTGATAAATTGGCACAGTACCGATAGGTACGGGTGAGTTACGTAATATCCATTCACGGGTTTCATGAATATTTTTACCTGTAGATAAATCCATAATGGTATCGCCGCCCCAGCGTATACCCCAAAGCATTTTCTCAACTTCTTCATCGATAGATGAAGTCACTGCAGAATTACCTAAATTACCATTAATTTTAACTAAGAAATTGCGACCTATAATCATCGGCTCCAACTCAGGATGATTAATGTTGCAAGGGATAATTGCACGGCCTCTAGCCACTTCATCACGTACAAATTCAGCGGTAATCACTTCAGGAATCGCTGCACCAAAAGAATCACCAGGATGCTGACCTTTCCATAAATCACGCATTTCCTCCATTTTTTGATTTTCACGTATAGCGATAAATTCCATTTCCGGGGTAATAATGCCCTGCCTTGCATAATGCATTTGCGATACATTAGCGCCTGCTTTAGCACGACGTGGCTTACGAATATGCTCAAAACGCAAACTTGCCGTAGCAGGATCTTCCAAACGCTGACGACCAAACTCTGAACTTGGACCTGTTAATTCCTCAGTATCATTACGCTCTTCTATCCATGCTGAGCGGATAGCACTTAAGCCTTTCTTTAAATCAACTTCAACATTAGGATCAGTATAAACACCTGAAGTATCATAAACATAAAGCGGGCCATTCTTTTCTACTGCACCAAAATGTACGGGAGTATCAGACAGGTTTATCTTGCGCATAGGTACTTGAATGTCAGGACGACTGCCCTGTACATAAATCTTTTCAGAAGCCGGATAGGAATCAATTTTCACACTACTGGCCGTTGTCGGCTCAGCAGTATTATTTAGAACAGCGCTCATGTATTTACTCCAATAACAATAAAACAAGGCGCAGGGGAAGTCTGGGCTTTCCTACGCCGGTATTAACCGGGGTCAGGTTCAAAGGGTATTTCTCAGCCTTACGCTCTATTGAAACGAAAAGCACCCCTAGCCTTTACGGATGTCGGACTAAGTTAAAGGATAATGCTTCAGATTGCAAGCAAGACCCATGCAGACAGGCAATAAATAATGATTAGTCCTTATAATTTATAGGGGCTAATCATTACTAACGCTAATCACCAACACTTAATATTCTTAGCAAGTTTTATTCAAAATTAATCTTAAGAGATCTTATGCTCTTTACAAAAGTCTTTTAAATAGGCTAGAAAGTCATCTTTTAAGTCTTTATGTAGCAATGCTTGTTCGACTGTTGCTATTAAAAATCCTAGCTTAGAGCCACAATCATAACGCTTACCTTCAAACTCATAAGCTAATACGGTTTCATCTTTTAATAAGCTTGCGATAGCATCGGTTAATTGAATTTCTCCACCGGCACCACGTTCGGTGTGCTCAAGTTTATCAAAAATTGCAGGAGTTAAAATATAACGACCTACAACAGCCAAGTTTGATGGTGCATTTTCGGGCTTAGGCTTTTCAACAATTAGTTCTATTGGCGCAGATTTTTCTACGAACTCATTAATCTTAACGATTCCATAACTGGCCGATTGTGCAGGATCAATACGTTCAACGCCTATTACAGATGCTTGCTTTTTATCATGAAGCTCAACCATCTGCGCCATACATCCACGCGTACCATCTTCGACCATATCATCTGCCAAGATCACGGCAAATGGCTCATCACCAATAACAGGGCGAGCACAATAAACCGCATGCCCCAAACCTAAAGCTTCTGCTTGACGAATAAAGACATAAGAAACATTAGGCGGGACAATGCTCTTTAACAGAGCTAACAATTCTGTCTTATTTTTTGCTTCTAATTCTTTTTCAAGCTCATAAGCCTTGTCAAAATGATCCATAATGACATTTTTACTACGTCCAGTAACAAATATCATGGTATCAATACCTGCTGCAACAGCTTCCTCTACTGCATACTGAATTAAGGGTTTATCAACAATAGGCAACATTTCCTTTGGAGTAGCTTTGGTTGCCGGTAAAAAACGCGTACCCAAACCAGCCACTGGAAAAACAGCTTTAGTAATTTTTTTGCTCATTTTCTACTTCCATTATTTTAATTAATAAGAGATAAGAAATAGGTCTTAAATCTTAATTTGAAATCTTATACGGTACTAAGCCCGACCATATTGATCATCAAAACGTACAATATCATCTTCACCCAAATAACTACCTGATTGAACTTCGACAATTTCCAAGGGAATAACACCAGGATTTTCAAGACAATGAACAACACCTAAAGGAATATAGGTTGATTCATTTTCAGTTATTAATAATGTCTCTTCCCCCTTAGTGACCAAAGCTGTACCTTTAACAACCACCCAATGCTCTGCGCGATGATGATGCCGCTGCAAAGACAGTTTAGCCCCTGGCTTGACTATTATACGTTTAGTCTGATGGCGCTCACCCCTATCAACTAGATCATAATTACCCCAAGGTCGACTAGCCTTTCTATGTAAGTCAGCTTCACTACGTCCACTTTGCTTTAATTGATCAACAACTTGTTTAACTTCTTGTACTCTATCCCTAGGCGCAATCATCACCGCATCAGCGGTTTCAACAACCACTAAATCATTTACTCCAATAACCGCTACCAATTTACTTTGAGCATGAATAAACGAATTATGGCTATCAACCGTCAAAACATCACCGCTAATTGCATTACCATTAGCATCTTTATCGGTAACATCCCATAAAGCAGACCATGAACCCACATCATTCCAACCGGCATCCAGTGGAATAACAACAGCTTTGTCTGTTTTTTCCATGACGGCATAATCGATAGAATCAGCAGGACAAGTCCCAAATAATTCTTTGTCTAAACGTACAAAATCCAAATCAACTTTTGCAGCATTTAATGCTTGTCGACAAACACTTAACATCTCCGGATTAAACTTTTCTAGCTCACTTAAAAAAGTTCCTGCCTTAAAGGCAAACATACCACTATTCCAGTAATAATCACCACTACTCACATACTGATTTGCAGTCTCTGCATCAGGCTTTTCAACAAAGGCAGCCACGCCAAAAGCTTTCCCATGCTGAACGGCATCCCTTTTAATATAGCCATAGCCAGTTTCCGGTTGATTAGGAACAATACCAAAGGTCACCATAAAACCTTGCTCAGCCAGAATTTTTGCTTGTTCAACCGCTTTATGAAAGGCAACTAAATCTGCAATAACATGATCTGCGGGTAAAATGAGTATAACATCCTCTTCTGACGCCGCGCTGAGAGCAGCCATGGTGACAGCAGGAGCGGTATTTTTACCCATAGGTTCAAGAATAATTGCAGCTGGCTTTGCTCCTATTTCTAACAATTGTTCAGCCATCATGAAACGATGATTTTCATTACAAACTGCAATCGGTGCTTTTAATTCTGGCACACCATTCAATCTGAGTAATGTTTCCTGAATCATAGTGTGATTAGAAACTAACGGCAGAAATTGTTTTGGGTATTGTCCGCGAGAAAGCGGCCATAGGCGCGTTCCTGAGCCACCTGATAAAATAACGGGAATCATAATTATTTCCTTAAACTTTGAAGAGTGAGTGAATCATTCACTGTTTTTATTTTAACATTGCTTAACCGTATACAGTAATAAGTTAAAGCATTTATGTTACAGATATTAGTCGACTATTTTTATCAATCCTCGCTGCACTAGCAATTTAATCACGTGCTCAACACTTTCTGATAATGTTTGCTCATGAGTATTTACTATTAACTCTGGATTTTCAGGTACCTGATAAGGCGAACCTATTCCAGTAAATAATGGAATTTGACCAGCTCTAGCTTTTTTATATAAGCCTTTTACATCACGTTGTTCACAAGTTTCAATAGGACATGAACAATATATTTCTAAAAAATCACCAGAAGGAACTAGTTTCCTAGCTATATCACGATCAGATATGAACGGTGAAATAAAGGCCGTCAAAGTAATAATTCCGGCCTCAGTCATTAACTTAGCCAGTTCACCAATTCGACGTATATTTTCAGTGCGATCGCTATCAGTAAAACCAAGATCACTACATAGGCCTTGGCGAACATTATCACCATCAAGCACATAGGTTGAGACACCCATCTTATGAAGATAATCTTCTACAGCATGAGCCAGTGTCGATTTACCAGACCCAGATAAACCAGTAAACCAAAGAATCACACTTTTATGTGCATGCAACGCCTCCCTGTCTGCCCTAGAAACGTTTGCATGATGCCAAATTATATTTGTATTTTTTATTTTCATAAGGGGGCTTAAACGATTAAGTTAAGGATATTTTTTTTCAAACTCAGCAATAAATAAGGGTAACTCTTCATAAGGCAAGTGATTAATTCCAGCCGCACCTTTACGGCCACCACCCGTTGCAAACAATGAACATAACTCATCAGCCCCAACCTTATTAACTAATGGTGCACGCAAACTAATTTGATAACCTCCAAGTGCATTGTAACTAATGAGGGCATGAGCACGAATTGGCATTTTATTAGCCAATTCATTAGCAAATACTCCACTAATTCGCCTTGCCCAAGCCTCATCAGGTAATCTATAAAGTGCAATGCTGGCCGTGCAGTATTCTTCTTTTACAGCTTGCGCTTTAGCTATATCTTCTGCGTAACCTTCTAAGAGCTGGAGGTAGCTGCTATTATTAGCCGCCATATATTCAAAAGGCGATTCGTAAGCCACTAATTCCTTATATAAAACATCAGGACTAAAATGTAAATCACTGACCACACTACCACAAGCATTATAATTCAGGCATACGCCTAAACGTCTAAGCTCATTAAGTTGCCTAGCCGATATTGATAGATGCAAAGCAAGTCGCTCCGCACTTGTAATAAGATTATCACCATAAGCTGCAGCCACAGCCCACGCCCTGTATTTACCACCCAAAAATTGATCAACCAACAAACTTGTACAGGTATTAGCCGCAGTATCAATTAAAGCGATCAGCCTTTCATGTTGAGGAATTTCTCCTGCCTCATGATGATCAACATAAAATACCGACGCGCCTTGCTTTAGTATTCTATATAAATCAGTGCGATTTTTTTGTAAAGAAATATCCAATATTGTCACAACATCATCAACTTGAACTTCTACTTGCTTCAATAGTTGAATGTCTCTTTTTACGCCAGTTACCAATTTAGTCTGAGCAGGCTTTGCTAAGCGTAACTGTACAAGCGCACAAATACCATCTGCATCACCATTAAAAACATCAATTAACACTTATTACTCCCACCTTAATTGCCGCTGAGCATTTTACCTGAGTATTGTTGCAAATAAAAACTTCATAACGATAAATACACTTTTAGAGGTAAAATATCCTAAAAAATATAGACCTAAACTCTTATCTTTATGACAACCCAAACATCCACTTTAAGCTTACGTTTTTTTTCTGCTTCATTAAATCGAATACTTCCTAATGCACAAGCTATTTATTTAGCGATTATTTTAATTGTTACTTTTGTTTTAATTTACAGCTTATCTAACTTATTGATGCCTGTTTTTGCTTCTATCGTCTTCGCTTACCTGCTAGAAGGCTTGGTAGGTAAAGTAATAAACCTAGGCTTATCTCGAATAGTTTCGGTGTACTTAGTTTTCTCTTGCTTCATGACTTGCTTAGGTTTCTTATTATTTTATTTGATGCCAATAGTTTCACAACAAGCAGTTGAACTTATACAAAATATCCCCGTTATTATTAACCGAACTCAAACACTAGTAATGCGTTTACCAGAACTATACCCCAAATTAATTTCAGAAAATAAAATTCAACAAATGACTTTTGCTATACAACAAGAGTTATTAACTTATGGCCAAAATGTACTTTCTTTATCTGCTGCTTCTGTTGTTGGCATAGTCAGCGCCATGATTTATTTGTTTTTAGTACCCATGATGGTTTTTTTCTTCTTAAAAGATAAAAAATTACTTATTGACTGGTTTCTGCAGTTTATGCCCAAGCAAAGACATTTAACTGTACGTGTATGGGAAGAAGTAGATGTTCAAATTGGCAATTATGTCAGAGGCAAATTTTCCGAGGTACTAATTCTTTGGTTTGTTAGCTTTATCACTTTTACAAGTATGGACTTAAATTACGCTATGCTATTAGCTGTATTAATGGGCCTACAGGTCATCATCCCTTATATAGGAGCGACTCTTATCACTTTTCCAGTGCTAGCAGTCGCTTATTTTCAATGGGGACTTAGTGGCGACCAATTCATGTACCTTGTCATTGCCTATTCTATTATTCAAGCATTGGATGGCGTTGTTCTGGTACCAGTATTATTTTCCGAAGCCGTCAATTTACACGCCGTTGCTATTATCGTAGCCATTTTATTCTTTGGGGGAGTATGGGGCTTTTGGGGAGTTTTCTTTGCCATTCCCTTAGCAACGGTTGTTAAAGCTGTATTAACCGCTTGGCCAAGATTAGGTGATACTAATTCTGATATCTATACAGGTTAGTCTTTCTTGTTGCCCACAGTATCAACATAGATATATAAATAAACAGTAGGATGGATAAGCGCCAACGCATCCACCAAAACGGCTATCAACTTCACAAGGGACAAGTCGCTTACGTAAGTCGGGTTAAGCTAAGCGATAGAGACTTTGAAAGTATTCTTTTTATTTCCCCCTCTTTAGCAAAGGGGTTAGGGGAGATTTAGTCTATTAAAAATAATCATTAAATCGTTCGCAATGTAGAGACAGGTCATGACCTGTCTCTACGGTGTGATATGTAACGCCCTTTTACAAAGAGGGAAGCTAAAATCATAATACTTTCACAGTCTGTGGTGCTTATCCCCCCCTACAAAACTTAGCTTTGGGCAGATACTAAACATGTCCATTCATCCTGATCTTTTCAAAGAAAGGGGGATTGGGATATGCGGAGAATTAGTCGCTTACGATATTCCTGCCAATAATTTTTCCGATCGGCAGTTAAAACAACTCTGAGGATATAACTATTTGGATAACAGATCATTCAAACTAAAGCAACCTAACAGCATTGTCTATAACGCTTACCAAGCGTTATAGACAATGCTGTTAGGTTAGTTTGATTAATCTGCTATTTCATATTGATCCCTAGCATCGTCTACGCGATCACGTAATTCTTTGCCGGGTTTAAAATGTGGAACATGTTTTTCAGACAAGCTCACAGACTCACCTGTTTTCGGATTGCGGCCAATTCTAGGAGGTCTTTTATGCAGAGAAAAACTACCAAACCCTCTAATCTCAATTCTATTACCAGAAGACAATGCCTGATTCATTTTCTCAATCAAACACTTTACAGCGAGCTCTACGTCTTTCAATGCTAAATAAGGTTTCTTTTTAGCTAGGGCTTCAATTAACTCTGATTTTGTCACATATTATCCTGTAAAAAAACAAGAAGCCCTGCAATAAAGCAGAGCCTCTTTATTACTTGATTAATTAATTTATTTTTCTAACTGCTTAAAAAGATCAGCCATTGTAGGTGTACCAGCTGATTGCTGTGTATGATCTTTAATAGTGTGTGTTTCTTCGTCTTGGTCTTTTGCTTTAATTGACAATGAGATTGACTTGCTCTTCTTATCGACACCGATAAATTTAGCTTCAAGTACATCACCTTCTTTCAGTAAAGTACGAGCATCTTCAACGCGATCACGTTGAATTTCAGAAGCGCGTAAATAACCTTCAACATTATCAGCTAATAAAATAATTGCGCCTTTAGCGTCAACTTCTTTAATAGTACCTTTTACCAAACTACCTTTTTCATTAGTCGCTAAGAAATTTTGGAAAGGATCTTGTTCTAACTGCTTAATGCCTAGAGAGATACGCTCACGCTCAGAATCTACCGCTAAAATAACAGTTTCTAACTCATCACCTTTCTTAAATTCACGTACTGAATTTTCGCCATCATCTGCCCAAGAAATATCTGACATATGGACTAAACCATCAATACCGCCATCTAAGCCGATGAAAATACCGAAATCAGTAATAGATTTGATTTTTCCTGAGATTTTGTCGCCTTTGTTATGAGTCGCTGCAAATTCATCCCATGGATTAGTTTTACATTGTTTCATACCTAAAGAAATACGACGACGCTCTTCATCAATTTCGATAACCATAACTTCAACGTCATCACCTAATTGAACTAACTTAGATGGATTAACATTTTTGTTGGTCCAATCCATTTCAGAAACGTGTACCAAACCTTCAACACCCTCTTCAATTTCAACAAAGCAACCATAATCGGTTAAGTTATTTACTTTACCGAATACACGAGTACCGGCTGGGTATCTACGAGCAATGTTTTGCCATGGATCTTCACCCATTTGCTTCATGCCCAATGAAACACGGTTTTTATCTTTGTCGTATTTCAAGACTTTAACTTTGATTTCTTGACCGATTTCAACACATTCAGATGGGTGACGTACGCGTCTCCAGGCCATATCAGTAATATGTAACAGACCATCAATACCGCCCAAATCAATAAACGCACCGTAATCAGTAAGATTTTTAACAACACCGGTGACTACTGCGCCTTCTTCTAGTGTTTTCAGCAATTCTTCTCTTTCTGCACTGTATTCTTTTTCTACAACTGCACGACGAGATAGAACAACATTATTACGTTTTTGATCGATTTTAATAACTTTGAATTCAAGATCACGATTTTCTAAGAAAGTCGTATCTCTGATAGGACGAACGTCAACTAAAGAACCTGGTAAGAAGGCACGTAATGCGCCAACAGAGACAGTGAAACCGCCACGAACTTTGCCAGTGATTTGACCCACAATAGTAGCTTCTTTTTCAAAAGCAGTTTCAAGTTCGAACCAAGCTTTGTTTTTCTTCGCTTTATCTCTAGAAAGAAGCGTAGCGCCTAAACCATCTTCGAACAAATCCAAAGCAACTTCAACTTCATCGCCAATTGAAACTTCCAATTCGCCAGCGTTGTTTAAAAATTGCCATTTAGGAATAACGCCTTCAGATTTAGAATGCGTACTAACAATAACCATGTCATTTTCAATATCAATGACTGTACCGATCAACATGGCACCAGGACTCATCTTGGTTCTGGTTAAACTTTCTTCTAGTAATGCAGCAAAGCTTTCGCTCATTTTATTATTTCCCAAGCTTATCGAAACTCGAACAAGCCTTTTCTTTATCAAAGTTAAAAAAAACTACACTTACAGTAGTGTAGCCACACGAAAAAATCCTTAACGGATTAAATTTAAAACCTCTTCAATGACTGAATCTATGGTCATTTCTGAAGAATCTATATAAAGCGATCCACTCGCCATAGCTAATGGAGCGGTTTCACGTTCCATATCGCGGCGATCACGAGTTTCAATCTCACTTTTTATTTCGGCAAGATTAGCATCAATTTCTTTTTCTATCAACTGTTTATATCTTCTTTCCGCTCTTTTTTCAGCACTAGCGGTTAAAAATACTTTATATCCAGCATCTGGAAAAACAACCGTACCCATATCTCGACCATCGGCAACCAAGCCTGGCAACTGCCTAAAATCTTGCTGCTTTTGCAGTAATACTGCCCTAACCTCAGGTATTGCAGCAACTTGAGAAGCGATATTGCCGGTACTTTCAAGCCCTAACTGATTAGTAATATCTTTGCCATTAAGTTTAACTATTAAGCTATCGCCACACTCAAACTCTAACACCATAGCTTGCGTTACTTTAACAATATCACTGATATTAGCTAAATCGATCGAAGCATTTTGAACAGCAATTGCCACCGACCTATAAATGGAACCACTATCCAAATAATGCCAACCCAGTTTTTTCGCCACTAAACGACTAACAGTTCCTTTACCCGCGCCACTGGGACCATCTATCGTTAAAACAGGCGCAAGCATTAAGACTCCTCACAAACCAAGGCTAAACCTAAGCGATGCACCAAATCTTTAAATTCGGGGAAAGAGGTATTCACATTAGCACAATCTAAAATAGTGATATCTGCATTAGCACGTAAACCAGCTATCGAAAATGCCATAGCAATACGATGATCACCATGTGAAGTCACAGTTCCACCCCCTATCTCACCGCCTTGAATAACCATGCCATCATGAGTCGGTTGTGCATCTACACCTAATATTTGCAAGCCATCAGCCATTACCTGAATTCGATCTGACTCTTTAACTCTAAGTTCTTCAGCACCACTTAAGCGCGTCTGTCCTTTTGCACAAGCAGCTGCTACAAATAAAACAGGAAATTCATCAATAGCCAAGGGTACTAATGCCTCAGGAATATCAATGCCTGTTAACGGACTATAAACCACATGTAAATCAGCGACGGGCTCACCACCGACAATACGCTCATTCAGCACTTCAATGTTTGCACCCATTAAACGCAAAATATCAATAACACCTGTACGGGTAGGATTAATACCCACATGCTTTAACAATAAATCAGAGCCCGGCGCAATTGATGCACCGACTAAAAAGAAAGCCGCAGAAGAAATATCACTAGGCACATCAATATCAGCCGCGGTTAACTTACCCTCAGCGGTAATCGTGACCTTGCTACCTTGCTGCTTAACAGGATAGGAGAATCCTGACAACATACGCTCGGTATGATCACGAGTAGGCGCAGGCTCAGTCACGCTAGTTTCTCCATCAGCATACATACCTGCCAACAATAAACATGACTTTACCTGCGCGCTAGCCATAGGCATTACATAATCAATGCCATGCAATTGACCGGCCTTACCAGTAATGTAAAGAGGTGCAGTGCCATTTTCGGTCGCTTTTATATCAGCACCCATTAGTGCTAATGGCTCAGTCACTCGCTTCATCGGTCTTCCAGATAAAGATTTATCGCCGGTTAACACAGAATTAAAAGGCTGTCCCGCTAACAATCCGCTTAATAAGCGCATAGAAGTACCTGAATTACCCAGATACAAATCGTTTGTAGGTGCTTTCAAACCGTGCTTACCCACACCATGAATAGTCAAACAACCATCAACCGGCCCTTCAATCTCAACACCCATATCACGAAAAGCTTGTAAGGTTGCCAGCGCATCTTCGGCTTCTAAAAAACCTTTAACATGAGTAACACCGTCAGCCAATGAACCTAGCATAATAGAACGATGTGACATGGATTTATCACCCGGCACTCGTGCTTCACCTTGCAACATACCGCCCGGCTGAACTTTAAATGTAATTGTTTTAGTCATATTACCTTCAAACTGATTAAGAAAGCGTTGCCTCGCTGTGTTGGCATACGCAAAGATTTCAAAAAGCTGCTGGCCATCATCATGTTCCAACAGAGACTGTATTTTTTCGAGCTGTACACTGGTTTGTTGCAGTAAAGGGATAATTTCATTTTTATTGGCTAAACAAATATCTCGCCACATTGTTGGGTCGCTAGAAGCGATTCGCGTAAAGTCTCTAAAGCCACCGGCCGCATAATTAAAAATCTCATTTTGCTCATCTTGATGACCCAGCATATCAACTAGAGCAAAAGCCAGCACATGAGGCAAATGACTGGTGGCCGCTAATATGGCATCATGCCTTTCCACATCCATCAAAGACACCTCAGAACCACAATGTTCCCAGAACCTTTGAATTTTTTGCAAGGCAGCCTTGTGAGTATGACTAAGCGGTGAAATAATCAAACGTTTATTGACAAACAAATCATCAACAGCCGCCTCAACGCCACTTTGTTCCCCACCAGCGATAGGATGAGCTAATACAAAATTACTTGGAACTACACCAAAAACTCGCTGCGCTGCGGCAACGACACTGCCTTTAGTGCTACCAACATCGGTATAAATCGTTCGATCTGACCAAACAGGTTGCAACAAAGCAAGTATGCTTTGAATAGATTCAACAGGCGTAGCAATAACGACACAATCTGCATCTTGCACAGCTTCTTCTATGTGCAACGTATAGTCATCTATAACACCTAAACACTTTGCAGTTTCTAGGTTTTCAAGATCCTCTAAACGACCATAACCCAAGATATTTTTACTTAAAGCGTTTAATCTCGCTGCACGGGCGACTGAGCCTCCCATTAAGCCCACACCAATAACACAAAGCTTATCGAACATCAGCCAATATTTCAGTTAAGGCGTCAAGAAATAACTGATTCTCTGTTTTTGTACCTATACTAATACGCAAATGATTCGGCAATTCATACACAGCTACTGGCCTGACAATGACACCCTTACGCAACAAAGCTTCATAAATGGGCATTGCAGCTTGCTTTAAATCGACCAAAACAAAATTCCCTGCCGAGGGAATCCACGCTAAATTTAAGGCTTTAAAACCATCGACCAATTGCTGCATACCATGAGTATTGACTGCAATAGTTTGCTGCAAATGCTCATCATCATCCAATGCGGCCAAGGCGGCCACTAAAGCTATATTATTATTATTAAAAGGTTGACGCACACGATTAAGAATATCGGCCATTTGAGGGCTTGATAAACCATAACCTATACGCAAGCCAGCTAAACCATAAGCCTTAGAAAAAGTTCGTGTGATCAATAAATTAGGATGGTCTTTTAACCAAGCAATAGAATTGATAGGCTCTGCGCTATTAACAAATTCAAAATAAGCCTCATCCAACACACAAACACAGCTATTAGGTAACGCATCTAAAAATCGCGCCAAACTGGCTTGGCTCAGCAAAGTCCCCGTTGGATTATTAGGATTCGCAATAAAAACCAAGCGTGTTTTTTCTGTGACCGCCAACAGCATAGCATCCAAATCATGACCATAATTCAATGCAGGAACCACAACTGCCGTCGCACCGACGGCTTGGGTTACGATAGGATAGACCGCAAAGGCATGTTGCGAAAAAACTGCTTCGTGTTCGGGCGTTAAAAAGGCTCTAGCCACCAGCTCTAATATTTCATTAGAACCATTACCTAAGGTAATTTGACTATCGTCTACTGCATATTTATTTGCTAGAGCTTGCTTTAATAAAAAACCACTACCATCAGGATAAAGCGCTAATTCAGACAAAGCAGAAGCAATAGCCTCCAAGGCTTTTTTTCCTGGACCTAAAGGATTTTCATTAGAGGCTAGCTTGGTAATTTGAGTAAGCCCCAACTCTCGCTCTAACTCTTCAATCGGTTTGCCAGCTTTATAAGGTATGAGGCGCTGCACGCCTGCTGCTGCAAGCGTATAAATATTATCGGAATTATTCATGATTTTAATTAACAGAATTTAATGATTGCAAACACTACTTGCCATTTAAAGCACAGCTTTAGGATAAGATCCTAATAACTTAAACATCTTAACGTTGTCTTTAACGCTCTCCAAAGCTTCAGCAATAAGCTTATCTTCACTATGTCCTTCTACATCAATAAAGAACACATAATCCCATAAACCCTGACGTGAAGGCCTAGATTCAATTTGCACCATGCCTATAGCATATTTAGCAAAAGGCTCAAGGATCTTATATAAAGCACCGGGTTGATTGCCGGTAGAAACAACTAATGAGGTTTTATCATTGCCGGTAGGCGAGGATAATTGTTGGCCGATAATAATAAATCGAGTGGTATTATTTGGCTCATCTTCAATATTCTTAGCAATGATTGCTAAATTATAAACTTCAGCAGCAACCTTACCCGCAATGGCTGCACTATGTTTATTATCTAAGGCTAATCGTGCCGCTTCAGCGTTGCTATTCACAGCGGTCAAACGCGCATGAGGCAAGTGCTTATCTAACCATTGCCTACACTGTGCTAATGATTGCTGATGAGAATAAACATCGGTTATTTCATCGAGACTCGTTGCATGACCCATCAAATTTTGATGCACTCTAATCTCAACTTCACCGCATATTTTTAGTGGTGAAATCAGAAAACGATCTAAGGTATGACTAATCACACCCTCAGTTGAATTTTCAACAGGAACCACACCAAATTGACAATACTCAGATTCCACCGCATTAAATATTTCGTTAATGGTAGTTGCCGGTATTGCTTTAACCGCATGACCAAAATGCTTAAAAACTGCTTGCTGAGTAAAAGTCCCTTCAGGCCCTAAAAACGCGACATCCATTGGTTTTTCTAGCGCCAAACAAGCCGACATTAATTCTCTAAAAAAACCAGCAGCCGCCACATCAGAAATCGGCCCCTGATTCAACTCCATAATTCGCCTTAAAACCAAAGACTCTCGATCTGGACGATAAAAAGTACCTTGTTCGCCTTGAGCAATTTTGGTTTTAGCAACCTCTATTGCACAAGACGCACGCTGGTTGATCAACTGCAAAATCTTTTCATCAATTGCATCGATTTTGTCTCTTAATTCAGAAAGTGGGATCACTGAGGTCATGGCGTGGGTCTATATTGATACGTTGCAATTAATGAGTGCGTTCAAATTCAGCCATAAAATCTATCAAAGCTTTTACACCCGCTTCAGTCATAGCATTGTAAATACTTGCTCGCATACCACCCACTGAACGATGACCTTTCAATTCAAATAAACCTTGAGCTTCGGCAGCCTGTAAAAAGGGCTTATCCAAACTCTCATCAGCTAAAATAAACGGAACATTCATACGTGATCGTACAGCAACATCAACTGGATTTGAATACAACGCTGATTGATCAATCGCTTGATAAAGCTTAGTCGCTTTAGCAATATTATGTTGTTCAATCGCTGCAACACCGCCTTGAGCTTTTAACCATTTCAGCACTAAACCCACTAAATACCAATTATAGGTAGCAGGAGTATTTAGCATAGATTGGTTTTTTGCCTGCTCAGCATAATTAAATACCGAAGGCACTGTTTTACCAGCATGTCCGATCAAGTCATCTCTGACTATGACCACTGTTACACCAGCTGGACCCATATTTTTTTGAGTTCCCGCATAAATCAATCCATACTGACTGACATCAATATGACGCGATAAGATATTCGATGACATATCTGAAACCAAGGTTAAACCCTTAGCATCAGGAATGTTTTGAAACTCCACACCATGTATAGTCTCATTAGACGTGTAATGTAAATAAGCCGCTTGCTCATCCAGTTCCCAAGTAGCTGCATCTGGAATACTAGTGAATTTAGACTCTTCAGAGCTAGCACTCACCAACACGTCGCAATAACTTTGTGCATCTTTAACGGCTTTTTCAGACCATGCACCAGTTTTAAGATAACAAGCCTTAGTTTTACCATTTAAAAGATTTTGTGGTATGAATGAGAACTGTGCTGAGGCACCCCCTTGCAAAAACAAAACCTTATAATTGTCAGGTATCGTCATCAGACTACGCAAATCGCTTTCTAACTCTTCAGCAATCATAGAGAAATGTTTGCCTCTGTGACTCATCTCCATCACTGACATGCCACTGTCTCGCCATTCCAACATGTCCTGCTGGGCTTGCAACAACACTGATTCCGGGAATGCAGATGGACCGGCACTAAAATTAAATACTCTGGACATAATTTTCTCGTCGTTAAATTTTAAAAAGGAATTCTTTAGCCATGTTAGGTATTATTTTTCGCTGGTCATGACAACCATTAAGTGTTCATAAATACAGAAAATAAACACAAGCGCATTAATTAAATCTATCAAAACAATACTAAGTAATTAAATATTGGGTTACGCCACCGACATTATAAAAGTATTATGATTTTAGCATTCCCCTTTAAAAAAAGGGGAAGAGCAAAGCGAGGAGGCAAAGGGGGATTTCTTAAAATCATAAGCTACTAATATTTTGTGATTACTTTTAATAGATTAAATCTCCCCTAACCCCTCTTTGTTAAAGAGGGGAAATCAAAACAATACTTTCACAGTCTCTATCGCTAAGCCAACCTACATAACTACTCTTGATCTATTTCATCATCTGCATTAGAGACTAAATCTGCCTCATCAATAATCACTTCATTAGCATCTAATGAACTATCTAAATCTGCATCTTCTTCAACATCATCGATACCCGCCAAACCTTCAATGCGATCAACACCGATGACTTTTTCATTCTTACCTAAACGAATAATAGTGACGCCTTGGGTATTACGTCCGACTACCGAAATTTCGTCAACACGGGTGCGCACCAAAGTACCACCATCGGTAATCAACATGATCTCATCGTTATCATTAACCAATACCGCACCGACAACAGCACCATTACGCTCAGAAGTTTGTATGGCAATTAAGCCTTGCCCTCCGCGTTTATGGCAAGTAAATTCTTCTAACTTAGTGCGTTTACCATAACCATTTTCAGTAATATTCAACACCGTACCTTCCGATGCAATAATCAAAGAAATGATTTTTTGGCCTGGATGCAAGCGCATACCGCGAACACCAGAAGCCGTTCTACCCATAGAGCGCACATCAGCTTCATTAAAGCACACGGCTTTACCAGTACTACCGAACAATAAGACATTTTGCTGACCATCAGTCACGGCAACACCGACTAAAGTATCGTCTTCTCTTAAATCGATAGCGATTTTACCGGTAGCACGTTGACGTTCAAACTCGGTTAATGGCGTCTTTTTAACAGTACCCGCCGAAGTCGCCATAAAAATAAATTTATTTTCAGTAAATTCACGGATAGGCAAGATTGCATTAATTTTCTCACCCTGCTCTAGCGGCAATAAATTAACAAAAGGCTTGCCTCGTGCAGCACGACTAGCCACTGGCAATTGATAAACTTTCATCCAGTAGACTTTGCCGCGTGAAGAGAAGCATAGAATCGTATCGTGAGTATTAGCGACAATTAACTTATCAACATAATCCAATTCTTTAGTCGCAGTCGCTGATTTACCACGTCCGCCACGTCGTTGCGCCTTGTAATCGCTTAGAGGTTGAGACTTAACGTAACCTTCATGAGACATGGTCACTACCATATCTTCTTCAGTAATTAAATCTTGCTCAGATAAATCCAACTGGTTTTTTATAATTTCTGTGCGACGCGCATCGGAATACTGATCTTTAATGGCAACCAGTTCTTCTCTGATAATTTCCATCAAACGGACGTCACTACTCAAAATAAACAAATACTCATCAATTTGTTCTAACAACTGCTTATATTCATTAACGATTTTATCTTGCTCTAACCCTGTTAAGCGATGTAAACGTAAATCAAGTATGGCTTGCGCCTGTGTTTCTGAAAGACGATAAATACCTTCAAAAATACCAAACTCATCACCTAAATCTTCTGGCCTAGAACGACTCGCATCGGCGCGTTCCAATAAAGAAGAAACTAATCCAGCATCCCAAGTTCTTGCCAACAAACCTTCTTTAGCTTCAGCAGGATTGCTCGCTGCTTTAATCAGCGCAATCATTTCATCGATATTAGCTAAAGCAACAGCAAGACCTTCTAAAATATGCGCTCTTTCACGGGCACGACGAAGTAAATAGATAGTTCTGCGTGTAACAATTTCGCGTCTATGGTTAATAAACGCGCTGAGTATCTCTAGCAAATTCATACAATGCGGACGACCGTCCAGCAAGGCAACCATATTAATGCCGAAGACCGTCTGGAATTGAGTCTGCTTATATAGATTATTTAATACGACTTCTGGCACTTCACCGCGACGAAGTTCGATCACCATGCGCATACCGTCTTTATCAGATTCATCACGCAAACCTGAAATACCTTCGAGCTTACCTTCTTTAACTAACTCGGCAATTTTCTCCAGCAAACGCGCTTTGTTAACCTGATAAGGTAGTTCAGTGGTAATAATCGACTGGCGACTACTATCACCTATATCTTCAAAGTGACATCTTGCACGTAAATAAATCTTGCCTCTACCTGTGGTATAGGCATTGTAAATACCCGCAGCGCCATTGATGAAAGCGGCTGTAGGAAAATCTGGACCCGGAATATATTCCATTAACTCCAGAATACTAATATCCGGATTATCGATCATCGCCAAACAAGCACTGACCACTTCGGTCATATTGTGCGGAGGGATATTAGTCGCCATACCCACAGCAATACCAGAAGAACCATTCACCAATAAATTAGGAACGCGAGTCGGTAATACTTCAGGCTGAATTTCTGATTCGTCGTAGTTCGGAATGAAATCAACCGTCTCTTTATCAAGATCTGCCAACAATTCATGGGCAATTTTTGCCATACGAACTTCGGTATAACGCATTGCAGCGGGTGGATCACCATCAACCGAACCAAAGTTACCTTGGCCATCGATCAACATATAGCGCATGGAGAAAGGCTGCGCCATACGTACCATAGTGTCATAGACTGCGGTATCACCATGAGGGTGATATTTACCGATAACATCACCGACAATACGCGCCGATTTCTTATAGGGTTTATTCCAATCGTTACCCAATTCACTCATCGCGTATAACACGCGGCGATGCACTGGTTTTAGGCCATCCCTAACATCAGGTAGAGCTCGACCCACAATAACGCTCATTGCATAATCGAGATAGGACTGTTTCATCTCATCTTCGAGATTGACAGGTATAATTTCTTTAGCGAAGTTTGACATTGATCCCTAGATAAACAGTGTGCCGTAGTACATTATCGGCATGGTTTTTTGACTAAAATTAAGCGCATCACTTCATTCCATGCAATAAATGCGCCCTACAACTTTAAATAACATGGGATTATACCAAATAGTCAAAATTTTGATGATTAAATGTGACTAAAACTTAAGATGGGGCAGTTTAGCTTAATCGTTCACTTTTAGACAGGACTCTCTTAAACGCAGACAAAAGGACAAAGCTTAAAGGCGAAAAGTTAATTCCAGCATCTGTTTTAGCTAAAATTATCCCTCTTTAAGTAGATATCTATTAATGTTAAGCAAAAACTTCGACTAAGAAGTTTTTCATAGCTTGCCATGAACGATGATCTGCAAGAGTACGATAAACCATGCCATTCTCAGGATCATTAGCTACTGGATTAGTAAAAGCATGAGCGGTATTACCATAACAGTGCAATTGCCAATCCACACCCGCCGAGGTCATTTCTTGCTCAAAAGCTAATACTTGAGCTGGCGTTGCCATGGGATCATCATGACCATGCAAGGCCAAAACTTTAGCTTTAATCGGCTTATCCAAACTATGACTAGGCGCATTCAACATACCATGAAAACTAACTACACCTTTCACCTCAGCGCCAGATCTAGCCAAATCTAAAATACATAAGCCGCCAAAACAAAAACCGATGGCGGCAATATTATGATCATCAACCCAAGGCAATAACTTAACAGCATACAAAGCAGCCAGTAGACGTTTTTGTAACAACACTCTATCTTCCATAAAAGGCTGCATCAAGGCTGAGTTTTGTTCAGGACTCGTTCCGACTATACCTTTACCATACATATCAACAGCAAAGCCTACATAACCCATCTCTGCCAGCTTTATCGCCTTTTCGGCTACAAAATCATCTCTACCCACCCAAGTATGATTAATTAAAACCGCTGGTCTACGTCCAACTAGAGCTTCATCAAAAGCAAAAAAAGCTTCCAACACCACATCCCCATCCATATAGCTTACGGTATTCGATATTATTGCCATGCTCTCACCTTAATTTATTGTAAATATTTAGTGCACATGCCGGAAACGCTTTACTCGCTTTCGCAAGTAAAGCCTTATTCCGGCCTACAAAAACATAAAAACTGTTGCTTATTTCAAAGCTGTGGCCTTTAAGGACTCTAAAAAGCCCACCGATGCTTCTTCGATTAAATCCAATACCCGCTCAAAGCCATAAATACCACCATAATAAGGGTCAGGCACTTCACGTACACCTAAATGCGGTGCAAAATCTAAGAAATAATGAATTTTAGCTTTATATTGTTCAGGGCAAGCATTCATTAGCACAGCATAATTATCATCATCCATCACCAACAAATAATCAAAATCTTCAAAATCACCCATCACCACTTTTCTAGCACGTAAATGCGCTAATTTTACATCACGTAACAGTGCAGATTGCTGTGTACGTGCATCAGGAACTTCGCCCTCATGATATGCATGAGTTCCAGCCGAATCGACTCTAAAAGATCCTTCTAATGCCCTGTCTTTAATGAGCTTTACAAAAACACCTTCAGCAGCTGGTGACCTGCAAATATTAGCCATACAAACAAATAAAACGTTTATTTTTTCCATGATAATGCTGATTAGTAAAGATTATTTAAAATTAAATCCTACCCTGACAGGGTGTGATTAAAAGCGAGGGAAATTAATAATAATATTAAGATATCAACAAAGGTAAGACACAATATTTTTATATTTCCTCTTCCCTCCCGTATTTTTAATCTCACCCACCTTGGTAGCCCTATTTTGGAGATACGAAATGATAGCAATACTAAAGACATTGAGTCTACTACAAGAACTAGATAACGAAATATTTAAACATATAGATCTTTCACAAAAACCAGCTTTAGTTGTATAGTTCAGTCTGCCCCTAAGTAACGCATTAAAGACAAACCTAGACCATTATCAATTAATATTTAATTTTATAACTCCGAGGTGACCCAATGAACACATTAAAATATTCTGTTTTTGTAGCCTTAATATCGGCTTTAATTTGGACTAGCGTTACTTTAGCGGCCGACAAAGTAGCCGGAGAGAAATTAGTTGCTAATTGCATAGGCTGCCATGGTTCTATAGGCCATGGAGGACACGCTGCTCATAATCCAGCGCCCAATCTCTTTGCACAACAACCCAACTATGTTATTAATCAGCTAAATGCCTTCAAATCAGGAGCGCGTAGCAATAGCATTATGAAAGCAATGGCCAGTAACTTAAGCGATGATGACATTAAAAATATTGCCGCTTATTTTTCCAGCGTGCCCACCGCCAAAACAGAAAGTAATTTACCTTTAGCAAAAATCGGCAAAGAAAAAGCGAGCATGTGCCTAGGCTGTCATGGCTCTAATGCAGAGGGTAACGGTCAATACCCTAGATTAGCAGGTCAACGCGCCGACTATTTAGCCAATCAATTAGCTAGTTTTAAAGCCGGTATAAGAAAGAATGGTCAGATGCAAGCTATTGCCAATATGCTCAGTGAAGAAGACATGCAAGCATTAGCCGCCTATTTTAGTGGCTTATAAGTTGATAGCTTAGGATATAACAAACACTCAGAATTTAAATTCAACGGTATTTTAAAATAACAACCCTACACGACAAAAGTTGTAGCAAAACTGTAGGCCGGAATAAGGCTTTACTAGCGTAAGCGAGTAAAGCGTTTCTGGCATAGACTCTGCTCTGATAAATAATACGCCTTCTAGCGTCGGCACATCTTATACACTGAAATATTCTGAGATTTTATAACAATAATGTAATAACTTAAGCCGTAAAGACCTATGAATAATATTGCTCTATCATCATTAAGCCAACAGCATCTAATAGGTATTGGGCTGCGAATATCATGCAACCCAAATTCTTGACTTACCCAGCTAACTACCTAACACAGCACCCTGAACCCCACTCCACTCACCATGCGCAACGCTTTTATCCCACCAACGCAATCGATATTCACGGGCTTCATGGCTATTGCCAGTCGCTAGAGGACTAACATCTAAATAAGGCTTAATGGTACTTACTGACAAAAACTTCCACTCCCCACCATTAATACGATTTTCTATCCAGATACCATCATGACCATGTTTCATAAAATCTAAACGTACCTGACTCCCTGTCGCCCCCTGCTCCACACTCGCTGTAAACTCTGGAGTTAAATACTGTACCGAAGACGATATACCAATAATGCCCATATCTTGACCGATGATATCAGTGTAATTGGGATTAGTTTTGATGCGAGAAATTTGTGCAAATAAGCGCTTTTGAATGCCTGGTGTCGTGGCTGATGGCGCATCGGGAAACAAAGTCGGCTGTGGATGTTGCACATTTTCAGTGCCAGTACCATTGACCATCAGTTGCTTATGACTCGTCGCACCAAGTGCATCTCGCCGAGTAGCTGGATGCCAGTTTTGCAACATCCAAATATAATAACTAAGATCTTTCTGGGTGGCGGTGATCTCGTCAGCAAGCACGCCACAAATAGGCCCGTTAACAGGTAACTTTAAAGCGTAATGGCTAAGCCAAACCAATTGTGCATCTTCAGACGTAGGAAAAAAATTATTAGTGGGCATAATATTATGGAATCTCCAACCGCGTTATGGATATATAAGAAATGTGTAACATGAATGCGCTAAGGTGATTAGCGACTTGCTGTGCCTGATGAACATCGTTATCATAAACTAGGATTCACAATAACTAGTTCATAAAGTACGCCTCTATGAAGAAGGCTGTCAACGACTATCTCATAACAAAACAATATTAAATAAATAACTTAAATCAATAAATTACAAACCAACAGCTACAGCCCTTTAAAATAGAATAAGTGTGAGTACTAATGCCTATAGACTTATAACGCAACTTTTAAAGAAATTCAGGACTTACAACTGAGCTATAACGGCAGCATTAGCCGTAATAAAGTCATCCTCACAACTTATAAGAATAGAATCAGACAGCATAAGGAACCTCTTCGCACCTATTAGGCGCACCTAAGTTCTTGCGAGGACACTATTCATACCAGCCAAAGAACTTTTACCTCTTATAAGGAAATACTCACGACACTTTAGTTGCGCCTTTTAAAGTATAAGGTAACTCTCCGCAGTACTTTAATGCACGCCACAGCCCATATAAACTACCTTAAGAGAATTAAGTGACTCCTTAGAACAGCTAAAATGCTCCTCAGAACAACTAATTTGACTCTCCGAACAACTAATTTTCTTGCTGGATCAAATAAGTATTTGCACTAGATAGTTAAGTTGCTCCCTATGATGGATAGGGATGTATTCTTTCAAAACAAGTTTTCTCTAATAAATATCAAATTTAAAATAGAACTTAACAAATTAAGTTTCAAGCGACCAAACAGTCCGATTAATATAATCAACATAACTCATTACGATACGCAGTAACTTTTTAGATACTGAACCGGCTTCATAATCTTGAATGGGTTGCATAATACGCTGTGCTTTATCGTGTTGAGCAATAATAATTCGAACGCCATCTAGAACGCGCTCTTTTTTTAAGCCACTCATAATAAGTGTACCGACATCCATACCTTCTGGACGCTCGTGCGCATTACGGATAGTAATCGCAGGCAAATTAAGCAACGAAGCCTCTTCAGTAATGGTACCGCTATCAGAAACCACACACAGAGCCTCCATCTGTAACTTGATGTAATCACAAAAACCAAAGGGTTTAAGAAACTGTATATTTGAATTAAGACTACCTAACTCCATTGTATCTAGACGCTTTTTTGTGCGGGGGTGCGTAGAAACAATAACTGGATAATTATAAGCTTCAGCCAAAGCATTAAGAGTTTCTATCATATTCAGCATATTTTCTGGGCTGTCTATGTTTTCCTCACGATGCGCACTGACTATAAAAAACTTATTTGCCTCTAAATTCATACGTTGCAGCACATCTGACTGCTGAATCTTTGGTAAATAATAATCCAACACTTCACGCATGTGTGAGCCTGTTTTTATAATAGTTTCTGGCCGAACACCCTCGGCAATCAGATAGCGTCGTGCATGTTCAGTCAGCACCAAATTGATATCACTGAGATGATCCAATACTTTACGATTCAATTCTTCGGGCACACGTTGATCAAAGCAACGATTACCTGCTTCCATGTGAAAAACAGGAATCTTGCGTCGCTTTGCAGCGATAACGGCTAAACAGGAATTAGTATCGCCGTACAACATAAGTGCATCAGGCTGTTCTTTTGCCATAACTTCATCGGCTTTTTCAATGATCCGGCCAATCGTCTGTGCAGCATTTTCACCGACTGCTTCTAAAAAATAATCCGGCTTACGAATGCCTAAATCATCAAAAAAAACCTGATTAAGTTCAAAATCATAATTCTGTCCGGTATGTACCAAAATGTGCTGGGTATGCTGATCAAACTCAGCAATAACTCGACTCATTTTGATGAGTTCAGGCCTAGTTCCTACAATAGTCATTACTTTAAGCATTGAGCTCTTCCTTTATAAAATCCAATTTCAACAATAATTTTTTGATTTGTTCAACATTCAAGCGTTCAGTGTTATGCGAGGTGTAATCTTGCTGATGCGAAATTTTCTCTTCGCCTTCGCTAAAAAATTGAGCGTAATTCAAATCACGGTTATCTGCTGGTATCCGGTAATAATCAACCAAATCCTCTGCTTTTGCCATTTCCTCTCGGGAGATCAATGATTCATAGAGTTTTTCTCCGTGGCGAGTTCCAATAACACGAATTGTCGTGGTCTTTTCGAATAACTCTTTTAGCGCTTGAGCCAAATCAGCAACTGTCGAAGCTGGCGCTTTCTGCACGAATATGTCACCTTGTTTGCCATGCGTAAAAGCATATAACACTAAATCAACTGATTCTTCTAATGACATTAAAAAACGCGTCATATTAGGATCAGTAATCGTGAGCGATTTATTTTCTTTTAGTTGCGATACAAATAAAGGGATAACGGAGCCACGCGAGGCCATGACATTACCATAACGTGTCGCACAAATGACCGTTTCGCCCTCGTTCTGCATACGTGCCTTGGCCACCATGAATTTTTCCATCATTGCCTTGGATATACCCATTGCATTGATCGGATACACGGCCTTATCAGTACTTAACATCACTACACGAGACACGCCATGGGCAATCGCCGCATTCATCACATTTTCTGAACCCAGCACATTGGTACGTAGCGCTTCCATGGGATAGAACTCACAGGAAGGCACTTGCTTTAGTGCGGCGGCATGAAATACATAATCCACACCTTTCATCGCTTGATAAATACTATCGTAATCACGCACATCTCCAATATAGAACTTTAGCTTTGGATGATTCAATGCGATACGCATTTCTTCTTGCTTTTTTTCATCACGACTGAAAATGCGAATTTCTCTAACATCCGTGGACAAAAAGCGCTTTAGGACAGTATTACCGAAAGAACCGGTACCACCAGTAATCATCAGAGTTTTTTTATTAAACATAACGGATTGTACCTATTTGTAACTATGCATTAAATTGATTAACTCCGACCACTCAGGAGCAGTATATCCAGTCGCTAACTCAAATTTTTTCGCATTGAGAGAACGATCGATCACTAATTTATCGTCTAAGACTATATCTATTTTTTTTCCATAAATAGTTGCAATCAACTTAAGCAAATCGAATTTGTTAATTGGCTTTGCAGCAACGTGATACAAACCTGCTAATTTTAAATCAGGAATGACTATATCACGAATAACTTGCGCAAAGACCACAGTGGGTAGTCCAGAAAAAATGGCTTTATTGTAGCCCTTACATTGTTTTTCTTGTGCGAGAAACCAGTCCAACAAGCCATATTGACTTTGCAATTCATGGCCGATAGTCGAAGTACGAAGAGTAAT
>CAIZMK010000176.1 GCA_903934035.1 uncultured Methylococcaceae bacterium | reverse complement strand
GTGGTGAAGAAGAACATTGGACCATGTCAGTGTTATTTGATGCTATGGGTGCTTTATCTTCCAAATATAATGATGCGCCTACTACAGCTTCTAGGCCTTATGATGAAACCCGTGATGGTTTTGTCATATCCGGTGGTGGTGGTGTATTGGTTATAGAAGAGTTGGAACATGCCAAAGCCCGTGGTGCAAAAATATATGCAGAATTAACCGGTTATGGCGCAACTTCGGATGGTTATGATATGGTACAACCTTCAGGTGAAGGCGCAATCAGATGTATGCAACAAGCCATGGCTACGGTAGAGGGCAAGATTGATTATATCAATGCTCATGGTACCAGTACCCCTGTCGGTGATACCAAAGAATTAGAAGCTTTACGTGCCGTTTTTGGTGAAGGAAACGTACCAAGAGTCAGTTCTACAAAATCATTAACAGGTCATGCTTTAGGTGCAGCCGGTGTTAATGAAGCTATATATTCATTATTAATGATGGAAGAAAACTTCTTGAGTGCTTCAGCAAATATTAGCCAGCTTGATCCAGGTGCTGAAGGCATTCCTATCGTTCGTGAACGTGAAGATAATGTGACCTTAAATACCATCATGTCCAATAGCTTTGGCTTTGGTGGCACAAACGCAACTTTAGTTTTTCAGCGTTATAACGGCTAAAACCGCTCTTATTGAGGCTCATCAACAGATGAGCCTCAATGTCCTTTCTTGCATAACTACTCTATATAATTCTGACCATGTCAGATCTACATCAAAAAGATAAATTCGAGTTTAATAAACTACAAAAACGTTTAAGACATAATGTCGGCGATGCCATTGTCGACTATAACATGATCGAAGACGGTGATAAGGTTATGGTGTGTCTATCAGGCGGTAAAGATTCTTTTACTATGCTAGACGTACTCATGAATCTGCAGAAAACAGCGCCTATCGATTTTGAGTTAATCGCCGTTAATTTGGATCAAAAACAGCCAGGTTTTCCTGAGCATGTATTGCCTGCCTATCTTGAATCATTAGGCGTGCCTTATCATATTATTGAAAAAGATACCTACAGTGTTGTAAAGCGCGTTATACCTGAAGGCAATACTACCTGTGGGCTCTGTTCTCGTTTGCGCCGTGGTACTTTGTACGGTTATGCAGAAGCTAATGGCATTACTAAAATTGCCTTAGGTCATCATCGCGACGATATACTCGAGACTTTCTTCTTAAATATATTTTATGGCGGTAAGCTCAAAGCCATGCCGCCAAAATTATTGAGCGATGATAAAAAGAATATCGTCATTCGGCCTTTAGCCTATATGCGTGAAAAAGATATCGAGCGTTATGCCGCTTTTAGAGATTACCCGATCATTCCCTGTAACTTATGCGGGTCTCAGATTAACTTGCAACGACAAGCGATGAAAGAGATGTTAAATGTTTGGGATAAGCAGTTTCCTGGGCGCTTAGAAACGATTTTTACCAGCTTACAGAATGTTGCGCCTTCACAGTTGGTTGATAGACAATTATTTGATTTCGTAGGCTTAATGCGGGGTGAGTCGGTATCCGAAACGCTAGTTCAAGCACATGCGGGTTTGGATGTATTAGCCATGTAATTTATGCATGAACCATGCTTCCCTTAATGTCCGGCTAACCCTATTACCTGCATCATAACCTTATGACACCCATTCAATATATCAATACACCTGAACAACTCGTTAGCCTATGTGCGCAGATTAGAACCGAGCCTTGGTTAGCCTTGGATACTGAGTTTTTACGCGAAAAGACTTATTATCCTAAGTTTTGTTTGCTACAAATTGCTACGCCTGATTGGGTCGCTTGTATTGATCCTATCGCTCTTGCTGATATGAGTGAGCTTTATGAGGCTTTAGAAAATCCAGCTATCGTTAAAGTTTTTCATTCTTGCCGACAAGATTTAGAGATCTTTCATCAAGCTACCGGTAAATTACCTGGGCCCATTTTTGATACCCAAATAGCAGCACCTTTATTAGGTTTTCAAGATAATCCTGGCTATGCCATGTTGGTGTCTAGCTTATTAAGTATTAATTTAAATAAAGCCCATACCCGAGCTGATTGGAGTAAGCGGCCGTTAACCGAAGCAGAAATAGAATATGCAGCGGATGATGTGATTTATCTGTGTCAGATATATCAAATCATGTTGAAAAAACTAACTGAATTAGGGCGTATCGATTGGTTGAAGCACGATTTTGCAGAATTAACTAACCCTGCGCATTATGTGGTTGATCCAGAAAAAGCCTGGCTTAGAATAAAAGGCAAAAACAAACTGACGGGTAAGCAGTTATCTATCATTCAGACCTTAGCGCAATGGCGAGAAAAAACGGCACAAGCCGAAGATAGACCTAAAAGTTGGTTGTTACGTGATGAGTTATTGTTTGATTTAGCTAAATTACAACCCGAAACGGTCGACGCTTTAGCCAGCGTGCGAGGGATTAATGAGCGTGCCTTGCATCGTTATGGTAAAGAACTTTGTTCATTAATTAGTGCGGCTAAACAGCGCCCGCCTTTACCATTAAATGACAAAGATCGATCGGCCAAGAAGACCCAGCAACAAGAAGCTATTTTAGATATTTTAACGGCCTTGGTGCGTATAAGAGCCGAAGAAAATGCCCTTAACCCGACCATCCTAGCTACTCGTAAAGATTTAGAAGTCTTGATGTTTAATGAAGATGAAGAATGTCCGTTATTGCACGGTTGGCGTTACAGCATGGCTGGTAAAGAATTGTTAGGTCTTTTAAAAGGCGAGTTTCTGTTAGGTATAGAAGACGAACGTCTGGCTATTATTGAAAGCAAATCC
>CAIZMK010000175.1 GCA_903934035.1 uncultured Methylococcaceae bacterium | reverse complement strand
GATTTCGAGAAAGGTACTGTTCTTGATCTCTGGTTTTGCCAAAGAAAAGAGAAGTTTATCGACCAAGGCCTATTAAAGTTAAGTCAGATCACGCCGGAGGATTTAACTAAAGACTCAGAAGATTCTATGATTGATGGCTTGAGTAGATCTCAACGACAAGATTTACAATTGGGTGATATTCCAGCTGATTTCGATCAAGGTGGTTTTTTCTTTAATACTACTTTATTCAAAAATGAAATGTCGAAATGGAAATACCCATATCACATGATCGATTTTGAAACAGCTTCTGTCGCGTTGCCATTTCATGATGGTATGAGACCTTATGAAGCGGTCGCATTTCAATTCTCCCACCACATTATGGAAGAAGATGGTACGGTAAAGCATGTAGGTGAATTTATCTGTGTAGAGCCAGGAGTTTTTCCAAATTACAGTTTTGCTAGAGCCTTAAAGAAAGAACTGGAGAACGATAATGGGACTGCATTTATGTGGAGTCCTCACGAAAATACTATTCTGAAAACAATTGCTAGACAGATAGCAGAAGATCCTCATGCACCTGCAGACGCCGAAGAACTTAAAACATTTATTTTAAGTATTACTAAGGATGGTGATAGGGAAATGTATGATCTTTGCCGTTTGACAGAAAAAACATTTTTCCATCCAGACACTAAAGCAAGCACTTCAATCAAGAAAGTTTTGCCAGCAATTTTGAAGATCTCTCAAAAGCTAAAAGAAACCTATAGCAAGCCAATATATGGTTCGCCAAATGGAATTAAGAGTATTAATTTTGCTAGTGAAGAAGGCTTTAGATGGCTAGATCATAATGGAGAAGGCGATCCTTACAACATTCTTAAGCAGTTTGCTAAAGATGCTATGCCTGATGGCATAGAAGACTCAGATGAAGGTGAAACTAGCGTTATTGCCGAAGGTGGCGCAGCAGCAACAGCTTACTCAAGATTGCAGTTTGAAGATCTCGATGATGAGGCTAGATCTCGCATTATTTCTGCTTTGCTGCGTTACTGTGAATTAGATACGCTAGCAATGGTAATGATTATGCAGGGCTGGCAGGATATATAAATACAAAAACTTTTAAAGTAATTAAAAAGAGACATCCGAAATGCTTAAATTAAATAAAATAAAATATTCAGATTTGAATGCACGTCAGAAAGAAAATCATAACTTCCATAAAGTTGCTGCTGAATTAGCGAACTACGGATTTAATAGTATTTGGTTAAATGATGATTGGATGGGGGCGGATTTTATAGCATATAACGGTGATGGAACTACGATAAAAATACAGCTTAAAGGTCGACTAACTATTGATAAGAAGTACTTCGGAGCAGAAAAAAATATTTACGTTACATTTTGTCAAGCTGGTAAATGGTATTTATATCCACATGATGAAGTCTGTGAATACATTCTGAGTCTGGGTCGAATAAATTCAACTCTGTCTTGGGATGAAAGAGGTGGATATAGTTGGAAAAGTATCCCCCCATGGCTAATTACTTACATGCAAAGTTTTTGTTTGGATTAGCTCTTGTTTTAAAAAGCCAACTTTTCAGCACTAAGCATTGGTGTAATTTTTGAGTAGTGCCTTTCAATCATAGCTATTGATGTTCCCATTTGTTTAGCTAGTGTGTGGATGTCTATGCCTTCTGTCAGAGCAAAAGTCGCATAAGTATGACGTAAGCTATAAAGCGATCTGAACTTACCAGCTACATCCTTTCGCAATCCTGAAGAATTCATCAGGTTTCTAAATACGCTTTCAAAGCTTCTTGGCTTATGACCTTCATGCGTAACAAATATTGGCTTATCTAATCTAGCCGCAATCACTT
>CAIZMK010000174.1 GCA_903934035.1 uncultured Methylococcaceae bacterium | reverse complement strand
GCCCCTTCGGGCTATTCCCGACAAAACCTGCGGTGCTCGGCGCGGCAAACGAGAGTAAAGCAACGTTACTGCGTAACATCAGTTATTATGTAGAAACTAAGTCGTTAAGCCATCTTTTTTCATCATCAGACGAATACCACGAACAGCTTGACGAGTACGGTGTTCATTTTCAATCAAGCCAAAACGCACATGATCATCGCCATAATTACCAAAGCCAATGCCTGGAGCTACTGCAACTTTAGCCTCTAGCAATAATTTTTTAGAAAATTCCAATGAGCCCATAGCTTGATAGGCTTGGGGTATTTTTGCCCAAACAAACATAGTCGCTTTAGGTTTTTCAACTGGCCAGCCTGCGGCATTTAAGCCTTCACAAAGCACATCCCGTCTTTTTCTATACATCTCGGCTATTTCAGTTACGCACTCTTGCGGCCCTTCTAAGGCTGCAATGGCAGCAATTTGTATGGGAGCGAAAGTACCGTAATCGAGATAAGATTTAATTCTTGCCAAGGCAGAGACGAGTTCTTTATTGCCACACATAAACCCAACGCGCCAACCTGGCATGTTATAACTTTTAGACATGGAAAAAAACTCTACTGCGATGTCCTTAGCGCCTTCGACTTGAAGTATAGAGGGAGCTTTATAGCCATCGAAAACGATATCCGCGTAAGCAATATCCTGAACGACCCATATATTATGCTCTTTAGCGACAGCGATAATTTTCTCAAAGAAATCTAGCTCTACACATTCGGTAGTCGGATTACCCGGAAAATTAAGGATGAGCATTTTGGGTTTAGGCCAAGAATCCACGATGGCTTTTTGTAATTCTTCGAAAAAATCACCGCCGGGAATCATAGGAACATGCCGTAAATCGGCGCCAGCAATCACCACACCATAAGGATGAATAGGATAAGCAGGATTAGGCACTAGCACTACATCACCTGGCCCTAAGGTCGCTAAGGCTAAATGTGCTAAACCTTCTTTCGAACCTATCGTTACTATAGCTTCGGTTTCAGGATCTAAATCAACATCGTAGCGAGTTTTATACCAATCACAAATGGCTTTTCTTAATCTAGGAATACCCTTAGAAACAGAATATCGATGAGTATCTGGACGCTGCACAGCCTCTATCAATTTATCAACGATATGTTGGGGCGTAGCTTGGTCTGGATTACCCATACCAAAATCTATGATATCCTCTCCCGCAGCGCGAGCCTTAGCTTTCAACTCGTTAACTATGTTAAATACGTAAGGAGGTAAACGACTTATTCTATGAAATTCTTGCATTAACAACTCTTGAGCAACTCAAGTATGAGTAAGATTAAAAAAAGCTTCTCAAAAACACTAGGTGATGAGAAGTCACAACAAAACTGATTAAACTACTGATGTAAACAGTGCCTGTCAAATAATAGCGATGATTTTACTATTAAATTGCAGACTTTAAAAATAGCAGTTACATCAAATATGTTTCAAAGCCAATACACGAGACACTCGCAATAGGTCTTCGTGGGTATCTACACCCGCTTCGGGTGTTTTATCAATGACTTTAACTAAAATGGCTTCTCCCTGCCAAAGTATTCTTAATTGTTCCAAAGCTTCGACCGATTCTAGTATCGAGGCCGGCCATGAACAATAGCGATTTAAGAAATCTACCCTATAAGCATATAAACCAATATGACGAAGATAAGGTTGCGCACCCGTTGGCGTTCTATTGACTTGATCAAACACCCCTCTTTGCCAAGGGATAGGTGCACGACTAAAATAAAGCGCATAACCCGCCTGATTCAAAACCACTTTGACCGCATTGGGATTAAATATCTCTTCTGAATCTATAATATTAGCCGCTAAAGTAGCAATGCCAGCCAGTTTTTGACTCGCTAAAGCTATCGCAACTTCTCGAATAGATTCAGGAGGAATTAAAGGTTCATCACCTTGCAGGTTAACAATAATGTCATCATTTGACCAAGCACATAAACTTGCCACCTCAGCTATTCTTTCAGTACCACTTTGATGATCGGCTCGTGTCATCACTGCTTTAATGCCTAAATCAGAGACGGCTTGAAAGATGCGCTGATCATCGGTTGCGACAACAACTTCATCAGCATTAGCTTCTTTTGCTCGCTCACAGACATGAGCAATCATAGGTTTACCTGCTATGT
>CAIZMK010000173.1 GCA_903934035.1 uncultured Methylococcaceae bacterium | reverse complement strand
GTTTAAACAAGTTTGTTTTCGTTATTCCTCGGATACTCCTTGGGTCTTGCAAAATTTTGATTTAACTATATTTAAAGGTGAGCGCATTGGTCTTGTTGGAATTACAGGTAGCGGCAAGAGTACTGTATTGGACATAGTGATGGGATTGCTGGAACCAGAAACGGGCTTTCTGGAGGTTGACGGCAAAGCGATTTTGTCTCATGAAGATTATCGTTCTTGGCAAACTCAAATAGCGCATGTGCCACAATCTATATTTTTAGCCGATACTAGTTTTGCGGAAAATATTGCTTTAGGTGTGCCGAAAGAAAAGATTGACTATGAGCGTGTTAAAGAGGCGGCTATTCAAGCAAAAATTGCATCTATGATAGAGGGATTGCCTCGCAAATATGAGTCACTTGTAGGTGAGCGTGGTGTCCGTCTTTCAGGAGGGCAGCGTCAAAGGATAGGGATTGCAAGAGCTCTTTACAAAAAAGCAGATGTAATCATACTAGATGAGGCTACAAGTGCTTTAGATAATAAAACAGAGCAAGATATAATTGAGGCTGTTGAAAATCTAAGTAAAGATATAACCATTATTATGGTTGCACATAGACTAAGTACTTTAAAAAACTGCTCGAAAATAATTGAAATAGTTGGAGGTAGGGTATCTCGTATTAATAGTTATTCTGAAATAGAGAATAACTATTAAGGGGCTTGAATAAGTTGCCTTATAAAACTGAATATATGAGTAAGTGGTTGTGAGTAATCAATCGACCCATATATTTCCCTTTGAACTGATGTAAGTAAATTCCTTAAACCCAATCATTTGAATCGAAAATACAAATAATGATTTTATCTTCTTATAAAACTAATTTTGATAACATACTAGATTATTATTTATTTAATATAGCAAAAAAATTAAATAAATTCCCTATGTTTCAGATACGTGCGCTGGAAATGTTGCTTAAGGTGAGAAAAAATAAAAAATTATACGCACTGTATTTATATCTATGTGGGGTAAATAATGTAGATCGAAGTTTATATAAGCCATTAATTGAAGTTGTTCTTAATTATGCAGATGATTTTAATGCAAGTTTAGATTTCGTTGATTTGCACCTAAAAAATTCTTTACTAAAAGTAGCTAGATTGCCGAAAGATTCGACAAATCCTAAAAACATAAATTTTGGATCGAACATTATCTATGTTTTTGATAAGTCTGGATTTTTTTCAACAATAATTACATTAATGAATGTAAATTTCTTTTGCCAAAAACATAACATAACTATTAATTTTGATTCAAGAAATTGGCCCTACCCTTTCGATTTAAGTCTTATTTTTCCAAATATGCGGAAATCTGAAAGCGAAAATTCATATTCAGGCCAAGATGAGCTTTTTTTGAAAAGTAGAGCGTTTGTTGATCAAATCCAGAAAGTAAATCACGATATATATACAGAATATAGTAATTACAGATGTAATGTCATCAAAAAAATATTTGATACTTGCAATTTGTATCTTAATCAGGAAGTGCTAAAAGAGCTTAATGAAAGAAGCAACTTTACAACGTGCTTTGTCAGAAGAGGTGATAAGTTAAAGTATGAGTCTTATGCATTAACTATTTCCAATTACGTAAAGGCACTTGAAAGTTATGATAGGTTGCTTATTATCGGGGATGATTATTTTTTTAATTATCAAATTGTTAAGAGAAGTAAATTTAAATTTACCCAATGGTGTTTGAAGAATTATAGAATTAAAGGTGGTTACATTAGCAATACAAGTAGTAATGCGCTAACCTCAATATTGAGTAATTTCTATCTTTTATGTATTGCAGATGAAATTATTGGTGACGCAAACTGCAATCTTGTTGCTGCAGCAATGATTTATAGAGGCGATTTCTATACGGATTGTTTAAAATTACATCCTTGGAGACTAAAAAACTATATTTAATTTCCCACATTTAGCCGCGGTCAATGAACTCCATATACAAACTTCTAAAGAACCTATGATTAAAGAAAGTGTTATTACAATGAATAATTCAAATGTGACTGTTTTTTTAGAGGTTTTTAATGAGGAGTCACGCATTGAGTCATGTCTTAAAAGTTTTAGTTGGGCTGATGAGTTAATAGTTTTTGATAAGAACTCAACCGATAATACGCGTAAAATTGCTGAAAAATATGCCACAGAAGTTGTTACTGTACCTTTCACTCAAGCGAGTGAAAATGTTATTGAAAATATTTCAGGCAGACCTTCTTGTGATTGGGTTTTATTTCCTACTGCTTCAAGCCTTATTCATCCAAACTTAGTAGACGAGATAATAAAATTAACAACGGACAGCAATTTCAACTTTGATGTCATTGGAATGCCATATGGCATGTACGCATTCGGCATCAGAAATAGAAAATCACCTTGGACAGCATTACGAAAAAATACTTTAATAAGAAGATCTGTTCTGCAATTAAGCACAAAATTGCATAATGAGATCAGCTATACAAGTAACAAAATATACAATATGCCCTTTAAACAAAAAGATGAGGTTTTATATCACTGTACTCACAAGGATGTAGCTGATTTTTTCAGTCGAACAATTAGATATACAAATTATGAGGCCGAACACACTGAAACTCTTAGTCGCGACAAAGCCTTAAAACAAGCGTTTGCCGATATTTTGAGATCAGTTTTTACAGTGTTATTTCGACGCCATACTTACCTTTTGGGTTGGGATGGCGTTGCTCTATCCTTAGCTTATATTTGTAACTTTGTAATGAAGTTTTTATTTGTTTGGGACACTCATCGCGAAAATGGAAATATGGTCTATCCGATACTTAGAAAGAAAATCGATTATTTATGGGAAGAAAGAAAATTAACTGAAGCCAAACGAGTAATAAAAAATAAATCGTAAAAATCATATCCGATGTTCAATTGAACTCCTTAAATTAATTCAACTTATAGATACCATGAAAGATCCTTTTCAACCTTTAATTACAGTCATAGTTGCTGTTTTTAACGGTGCCAAGACATTACCCCAATGTATAGATAGTATTGCCCAACAAACATACATAAATAAAGAAATTATTGTCATTGATGGAGGATCTAAAGATGGCACAGTTGAATTGCTACAGGCAAATCAAACAAAAATCGCGTATTGGGTAACCGAGCCCGATAACGGCATTTACAGCGCTTGGAATAAGGGCTTATTGCAGGCTAAGGGTGAGTGGATATGTTTTATTGGGGCAGATGATTTTATTTTAGATAAACAAGTGATTGAACGGATGGCTATACAATTAGCAATGATCCCTTCCAATATTAATGTGGCCTACGGTCAAATTATGTTGCTCAATAATCTTGGTGAAAACCTTTATGCAATTGGTGAGCCATGGGGCAAAGTAAAAGAACGCTTTAAACAAATTATGAGTATTCCTCATCCTGGATTAATGCATCGACGAAGCCTATTTGAACAATATGGGAATTTCGATGAGTCATTTCGTATTGGTGGTGATTATGAATTATTGTTACGTGAATTAAAGACTGCTGATGCTGTATTTATACCTGACATTATTACAGTCGGAATGCGACAAGGTGGTCTAAGCAGTAGTCCATCAAATTCTATTGAGACCTTACTTGAAGCTAGGCGTGCGCAAAAAATGCACGGACTGCCCATACCAAGTTTGATTTGGATACTGGCAATAACAAGGGTTTATTTTCGTTTGCAGTTATGGAATATGCTTGGTGAAAAAAGAGGCAAGAAGCTTATTGATTGGGTAAGAAAAATTAGCGGCTTACCCGCATACTGGACAAAAATATAATTGCCTGGTCATTTTTCTTATACTATATTTCCAAATCACCTAAAAATTAGTAGTTATAATAAGTAACTACTTTTATTTTCAGAAGTCCCATTTAAACATTAGAAATGAAATATAAACTGTTTCTCCATGCACCCAATGTACATCAAGGCGGAGGAAGGTCTTTGCTTGAGCCTTTACTTAGCGTGCTACATGACCAGGCGGAATTGATATTGTGTTTGGATGAGCGTATGCCGCTGCCAGCGGATTTGGAAAATAATCTTCATGTCAAACGAGTAAAACCTTCTGTTGTTCAGCGCCTGAATGCAGAAAAATGGCTTGCCGAGAATGTTAGAGCGGATGACAGGGTGTTGTGTTTTGGCAATCTTCCTCCGTTGTACAAATTAAAAGGGCACACCATTGTTTTTGTACAAAACCGTTATCTGATTGATGATGTTTCTCTTAATAAGTTTCCACTCAAAGTTAGGTTGCGTCTTGGCATGGAAAGACTATGGTTAGCTGGAAAGTTAAATAATGCCGACGAATTTGTTGTGCAAACGCAAAGTATGAAACGATTGTTGGAAATAAAAATCCGAGGACTCAAACCGATTCATATTCTACCCTTTGTAGCAGAACCCAATGGCTATATGCGAAACGTTTTAGAAGGAGGGGTGAAAAAAGATAATGACTTTGATTTTTTGTATGTTGCATCAGGTGAACCGCACAAGAATCACCAAAAATTAATCGAAGCTTGGTACTTGTTAGCTCAAGAAGGACTATTTCCCTCGCTATGCTTGACCTTGGAAGAGACACGTTTTTCTAAATTATGCCAAAAAGTAGACGCTATGCGGCAACAGCATAACTTACAATTGACGAATGTTGGTGATTTGCATCACGATGACGTCTTGGCGCTTTATGCCAGATCTGGAGCAGTTATT
>CAIZMK010000172.1 GCA_903934035.1 uncultured Methylococcaceae bacterium | reverse complement strand
TGTAGGTCGGGTTAGCGAAAGCGTAACCCGACACAATCCACTACGAAATGTCGGGTTACGCTATCGCTAACCCGACCTACTTAACTGTTTTTGAAATACCGCAAGGACAGGGCTAAAACTGTCCCTACAAAGCCAATAATCACCTAATAACAGGCAATCCAGATTGTACATGCATGTTTTGAGCTCGATGCCTTAACAAATGATCCATTAATACTATAGCCATCATAGCTTCAGCTATCGGAGTAGCGCGAATGCCGACACAGGGATCATGACGACCTTCAGTACTGACATCTATAGCCTCACCTTGTTGATTGATACTTCTACCCGCCAATCTCAAGCTTGAAGTTGGCTTTAAAGCAATACTCGCCGTAATTGACTGACCACTTGAAATCCCACCTAAAATACCGCCGGCATGATTACTTAAAAAACCCTCTGGGGTTATTTCATCACGAAATTGTGTGCCTTTAGTATTAACACAAGCAAAGCCATCACCAATTTCTACCCCTTTAACGGCATTAATACTCATTAAAGCATGGGCTAGATCAGCATCTAAACGGTCAAATATAGGTTCACCTAAACCAGGCGGAACATGAGTAGCAACCACTTCAATTCTTGCACCAATAGATTCGCCTTCCTTGCGCAAAGCATCCATATAAGCTTCCATTTCTGCCACTTTATCGATATCAGGACAAAAGAAGGGATTGCTATCGATAATTGACCAATCAAGCTTTTCTATTTTTATTGGACCCAATTGTGATAAATATCCGTGAACTTCTATACCCGCTATTTCTTTGAGATATTTTTTGGCGATACCACCAGCTGCTACGCGCATGGCAGTTTCTCTAGCTGATGAACGACCACCACCGCGATAATCTCTAAAACCATATTTTTGCTGGTAAGTATAATCAGCATGACCAGGTCTAAAGGTATCGGCAATTTTGGAATAATCTTTTGAACGTTGATCGGTATTTTCAATTAATAAACCGATCGGCGTGCCCGTAGTTTTGCCCTCAAACACACCTGATAATATTTTTACCACATCGGCTTCACGGCGTTGAGTTGTATGCCTTGAGGTACCCGGTTTTCTTCGATCAAGATCTTCTTGCAAATCCTCTTCTGATAACAGCAATCCAGGAGGACAACCATCAACAATACAACCAATGGCCGGACCATGACTTTCACCAAAGGAGGTGACCGTGAATAATTTTCCTATCGTATTTCCAGACATATTAACCTAGCGCTGCTATAAATAAATGATGGTATTCATGAACCTGTCCTGCCGTCAGCAAAAACACGCCATCACCACCTCGTTCAAAATTTATCCAAAAGAAAGGCACATTCGGAAAAGTATCTTGCAGTGTTTGTGCGCTACTACCCACCTCTACGCACAAAATACCCTGTGTTGCCAAATAGGCGTCAGCATCAACCAAAATACGTATAACAAGATCTAAGCCTGACTCTCCGCCTTTAAAACCCATGTCAGGTTCAGCACGAAACTCTTCAGGCAATTCTGACCATTCTTGTAAACTGACATAAGGCGGATTACTGACAATAATGTCATATTGCGCCATGGGCAATTGATTGAATAAATCTGATTCATATAAGGTAACCGACTCTGCTACTTGATGTTTTTCAACATTAATAGCCGCCACATCCAATGCATCAGAAGATAAATCGACCGCATCCACGTAAGCATGTTGAAATGCATAAGCGCAGGCAATAGCAATACAGCCACTACCAGTACATAAATCTAAAATACGCACGACTTGCTCTTCTTCTACCCACGGCGAAAAACGCTGCTCAATTAATTCTGCAATAGGTGACCTAGGCACTAAGACTCGATTATCGACATAAAAAGCAAGACCAGCGAAGATCGCCTCATGCGTTAAATAAGCGGCAGGCGTTCTTTCATTAATACGTCTATCAATAATATCAATAATTGCAGCCCGCTCTGCCATGGTTAAAGCGGCATCCAGATAGGCTTCAGCTAAATTATAAGGTTGATGTACCGTATGTAAGACTAGAGCGGCCGCTTCATCAAGAGCAGTCAGGGTACCATGTCCAAAACTCACACCAGCGATGCTAAAACAACTGGCGCCCCAGCGGATATAATCACGCAGCGTTGTAAGGTTGGTTAAAACATCAGTTTGTATAGTTCGCATGAGTCACTATTAAGCAAAAAAGTAAGATTATAACTAAAGCGGGGGATTTTAAACTAATCCAGCCTGCTCAGTTTAAGTTTTATACCTAAGCAACCATAAAAAAGGCGGAATCAATCCGCCTTTTTTGTCATTGATACAAACAACAACTCATTATTAAGTGCTGTTTGCATCAAAAAGATATTGCTTTACTTATCGATCTTAAGCGCTAAAAAGGCGGGACTACCACGACGCTGAATTAAAGCAGCTATCGACTTACCGGTTGGTAAGTTTTTAACGATCTTTTCAAAACTAGCCGCATCATGGACCACTTGATTATCAAGACGTAAAATAACATCACCTAATTGAACCCCGGCATTTTTAGCAGCACCCTTAACCATATTTTGTACCAAAACACCGTCTTTACTAACTTGTGTCAACTGCCTTTCTTCAGCCGTTAAATCACTGACAGTAAGGCCAAGTCTATTAGTTGGCTTAGCTTTTTCTGCTTTACTATCGACGACTTTATCTATTTGTTCAGGCAACAAACCGATATTGAAATTGACGATTTTTTCTTCACCTTGTCTGATGATTTTCAAGGTCGCTTTATCTTTGATCGGTGTCATGCCCACCATCGGAGGTAAGTCACCCGATTTTTCAATAGATTGACCATTAAATTCAGTAATGATGTCACCAATCTGTAACTGTGCTTTTTCTGCAGGGCTGTCTGGCATAACTTTGGAAACCAAAGCACCCTGAGGTTTTTTCATGCCAAATGATTCAGCTAATTCGCGTGTCACATCCTGAATTTGCACGCCCAACCAACCATGGGCGGCTTTACCATTCGCTTTAATCTGGGCAACCACATTCATGACCACATCCATAGGGATAGCAAATGAAAGCCCCATGAAACCACCGGTACGGCTATAAATTTGTGAATTTATACCGACCACTTTGCCATCCATATTAAACAAAGGACCGCCCGAGTTACCAGGATTAATCGCCACATCTGTTTGTATAAACGGCACATAATTGCCTCCTGGCAAACTACGACCTTTAGCGCTGACAATACCAGCCGTTACTGATTGTTCAAAACCAAACGGTGAACCAATGGCTAATACCCATTCACCGACTTGTAATTTACTAGGTTCACCAATACTGACAACGGGCAAATCAGTAGCTTCAACTTTTAACAACGCCACATCGGTACGCGCATCAGAACCAATGAGTTTAGCAACTAACTCACGTCGATCAGAAAATTTAACGATGATTTCATCGGCATCCTTAACAACATGATGATTAGTAAGCACATAACCATTCTTATCGATGACAAATCCAGATCCCAAGGACTGGGCATCTCCATTGCCGCCTCCATTACCACCACCCTCTGGGTTATTAAAGAAATGTTTGAATAACTCCTCCATTTCAGGAGGCATTCCTTCAGGCATAGGCACTTCTTTTTGGGCAGTTTCAGGAACTTCAGGTTTAGCTTTTTGAGTCGTGCTGATATTAACAACAGCAACGCCATTAGTCTTTACCATTTCAGTAAAGTCAGGCAGTTGCGCTAAGCCATTTTGATTAAACATAAAAACGAGAACAACACACCAAGCAAGCTTTTTAAGCATAACAACTCCATTCCCAAATAGTAAAAATTAAAAGTTTGTAACAAGATATAAGATATTGAGTTAATGATAATAGCGTCAACTCAACAGCAAGTAGTAGACTTCATTTTGGATTAACGATCGTCACTTTTGCATAAGGTTTAGCATCAATCTCTCCATTCGCATAAGCATCAGGACTATGATCCTGAAGATACTGACCAATTCGCTTATTAAGATCAGAATCTTTAGGCAACCAATGTTTTGCCATCTGTAGCGTTGCTGTTGAATTAAACCTCTGATTATTAATACCTTGTTCTACAATAAAAGCAACAATAGCGATTGAGGCAGCCAAGGCTAACCATTGATAAGTTTGCTTAAAAGATTGTTTTTTGTCTATAAATGGCAAAGCATCCTGCTTAATCTGTTGAGCTATGTTTGCAGAAAAATCAGCCTTGACTTCTAAATAAACTTGGCTCTTTATGGCATGACTAATCGCTTCATAGCGTTTCAATTTATGTTGGAGATGAGGTTGATCAGCGAGAGCATTTAATAACTTCAAAGCTTCATCATGTTCCAATTCATTATCGATGAACTGAGATAGTTTCATATTTAAATCTTCGGACATTTCAAATCATCCTAATCTAATAAAAAAGTTAATTGTTTATCAATCGCTTCACGCGCCCTAAAGAGTCGTGAACGTATGGTGCCAACAGGGCATTTCATCGCTAGAGCTATTTCTTCATAACTACGACCTTCAATTTCTCGCAACCTAAATGCGACTCGCATTTCTTCTGGAAGATCTTCAATAGCCTGGTTAAGCGTAGTCATTATTTCTTCACTGAGCAAAAGTTGCTCAGGGGTATCGTTGCTATGTAATTGAGGTGAATTTCCTATGACTTCTAATTCTTGGATATCATATTGATAATCACTATGCCTACGAGTCCTTGAAATTAAATAATTTTTAGCGGTATTTGTGGCAATTCGATATAGCCAGGTATAAAAAGCAGCCTCACCTCTAAATCCATCTAATGCACGATACGCCTTAATAAAAGCGTCTTGAGCTACGTCTTGCGCTTCACTAGGATCTTTAACATAACGATTAACCAACTGGATAATTCTATGTTGATACTTGATCACTAAATGATCAAATGCCGTCTTATCACCATGCTGAACTCGAGATACTAATTCTTCGTCTAATTGCTCGCTGTTTCTGGACTGATTGATCACTAGTTTTTTTTAATAAGGTCATGGACAGCGACAATAACATAAAGTTCTTAGGTACAAATTTGTGCTATCACGTTAAAAAGCGTTATTATCCCTAAACGTTGCTAACTAAGCCACAACCTTCAGTTAACAACTAACAATAATTCACTATTCGAAAGACAGATAGATAGATTGCCATGCCCTATAATAAAAATAAAGATGTACTCATAATCGGCAGCGGCGGAGCAGGACTTAGCCTAGCGTTAAAACTAGCAGAGCAAAACATTGCCGTAGCCGTATTATCAAAATTTGCACTCACTTCTAGCAGCACCTATTATGCCCAAGGTGGTATATCAGCAGTATTTGATGCCGATGACTCGATAGAATCTCATATTGAAGACACACTTGATGCTGGTGCCGGCCTTTGTAAACCAGAAATTGTTAGATTGACAGTATCCCAAGGTAAAAGCTCAATTAAATGGTTGCGAGCCCATGGCGTAAAGTTTACTGAAGAAGAAACTGCCTCAGGCCAAACACAACTGCATTTAAATCGAGAGGGCGGACATTCCCATCGACGCGTGGTTCACTCTGATGACGCCACCGGTAAAGCGGTATCGCTATCGCTGATTGAACGCGCACAACAACATCCCAACATTGAATTGCTAGAACATCATAACGTGGTCGAACTCATCACCATACCTAATGAGGGAGCAACTAACAAAAAGATCATTGGCGCTTATGTCTTAGATAGCCAAGAAAACAAAGTTAAAACCCTAGCTGCCAAGATTGTAGTTCTAGCAACGGGCGGCGCTAATATGGCTTATGTCTATAGTACCAATCCACATAGCTCAACCGGCGACGGTATTGCTTTAGCGTGGCGTGCAGGCTGCCGTATTAGCAATATGGAATTCATGCAATTCCATCCTACCTGCCTTTATCATCCAGAAGCCAGATCCTTTCTTATTAGCGAAGCGTTAAGAGGTGAAGGTGGCAAACTGGTACTTAAAGATGGTTCTTCCTTTATGGAAAAATTTGATGCCAGAGGCGAATTAGCACCTAGAGATATAGTCGCAAGAGCCATAGATCATGAAATGAAAAAACGCGGCATTGATTGCGTCTATCTGGACATCAGCCATAAACCCGCTGAATTTATACGCGAACACTTCCCTACTATTTATCAACAATGCCTAGAATATGGGATAGACATTACTAAACAGCCCATACCCGTCGTTCCTGCGGCACATTACACCTGTGGCGGTGTAATAACCGATGATCACGCACGCACAGACATCAGTAACTTATATGCTGTCGGTGAAGTTGCTTGCACTGGATTGCACGGGGCTAATCGTATGGCCAGTAACTCTTTACTAGAATGCCTAGTATTTGCTGATCGTGCCTGTACAGATATTTTAGAAAGATTGCCTACGGTTTCATCACTACCCAGCATCCCTGAATGGGACGAATCAAAAGTGATAGACTCGGATGAGGAAGTGGTTGTTGCCCATAATTGGAACGAATTACGGCACTTTATGTGGGATTATGTGGGCATTGTAAGAACTGATAAGCGCTTAAGCCGTGCACTGAGTCGAGTCAAGCTACTTAAAAAAGAAATAACCGAATATTACAGCCATTTTCGCGTCACCAGTGATTTATTAGAATTACGTAATCTCGTCATAGTGGCTGAATTGATTATTCGCTGTGCCCAGCAACGTAAGGAAAGTAGAGGCTTGCACTACACTTTAGATTATCCAGAACTAGATCATAGCACCCCACCCAAAGATACTATTTTGACTCCTCTTTAGACAAAGGTATTTACACAAGTAAAAGCAGCGTCATTTAAAGGCTACCCACTTAACACGGGACAGTTGTAGATCAGGCATTCATGCCCGACAATGACGACTATTGAATGCCATTAAGAACCCTCGCTAAATGCTTGGATTCGTACCTCATCCCAGCCTACATTATAAGTAGGCTGGGATGTAGCGACAGAGATTGTGAAAGTATTTTTATTTTTGGCCTCCCCCTTTGTAAAAGGGGGATCGAGGGGGATTTTATAAATCATAGATCAGTGATATTTAATGATAATTTTTTAATAGATCAAATCTCCCCTAACCCCTCTTTGCTAAAGAGGGGAATAAAAAAAATACTTTCACAGCCTCGACAGCGGAATCCCAGCAATCGGAGCCGGGAGACGATAACTATGGCTTAATATACAACCCCAGTCCGTCAGGCAAGCCCTACATGGCCAGTACCTAGACTAACCTCAAATAAACCCATGTAATCCGCGTTTAGATTTAACGGACAACCAAGCCTTCAAATGAACTAAATCTTCGGTTTCTTCAAGCTCATCAATACTCTGCTTGTTTCTTAATAAACGAAAAGCAGCCGATAAAGCTTTTAAACGATCACCAACAATTCCAGCACGTCTTAATCCCACTGTATTTAATTTGTAATGCCTTGCAGGTCTTCCACCGACCAACATAAAAGGAATTACATCCATATTAAGGCCAGTGGTGCCTTGGACGATGGCATAAGAACCAATGCGGCAAAATTGATGCGCCACCACGGCACCTCCAATAAAGACATTATTACCGACCTCAACATGACCACCAATAGCCACATTATTAGCGAAAATAGTGTTATTGCCGACCGTACAATCATGAGCGACATGACTGTTATTCATAAAAAAACAACCATTACCAATTCGGGTTTCAGCGTGTTCTTTAGAGGCTCTATGAGCAGTAAAGCCCTCTCTAAAGACATTGCTATCGCCAATAATCAGCCATGAATCTGTTTCAGCCTTAAAGCCTGTGTCTTGAGGTAAACCACCTAACACGGCATGAGGATGCAAAATATTAGCATTGCCCATACGCACATGACTATGAACCACCGCATGAGCGCCTAACTGGCAATGATCACCCAAAACCGCGCCGCTTTCTATGACCGCGAAAGGTCCAATATTGCAATGTTCACCTAGTGTGACATTGGCGTCTATAAATGCAGTAGGGTGTATTTTTTGTGTCATCGTGACTAACCTCTAGGATGATATTGTGTATGTAAGGTTTTTAAACGTTCGCGGGCAATATGGGTATAAATCTGCGTCGTGGATAAATCAACATGCCCTAATAATAATTGTACAACACGCAAATCCGCACCATGATTTAATAAATGGGTGGCAAAAGCATGTCGTAAGGTATGTGGAGATAATTCTTTATTAATACCGGCCTTTTTGGCATGGCGTTTGATAATATGCCAAAAAGCTTGTCGAGTCATGCCGTCGCCACGATTAGTGACAAATAAAAAGTCACATTGCCGCTCAGCTAATAAAGTTTTACGGGCTTGCGCCATATAATCCTCTAGCCAATTCATAGCGACTTCACCGACCGGCACCAAACGTTCTTTATTGCCTTTGCCCCTAATTCTAACCACACCTTGCCTCAGACTAATATGCTCAAATTTTAAGCCCACCAATTCTGAAACCCTAAGGCCGGTCGCATAAAGCATTTCTAACATCGCTCTATCTCTAAAACCCATAGCATTGCTATGTTCTGGAGAATTGAGCAATAATTCTACATCGTGTTCAGAAAGTGAGATAGGAAGAGGTCTACCCAATTGCGGTGATTCGATAAGGCCAGTTGGATCTACGCTAATACGGCCTTCTCTAAGATAATAACCATAAAAACGACGCAGACTCGATAGAATACGAGCAGAAGAACGATTACCTATACCGGCTTGATAACGACTGGCTAAGAACTTTGATAAATCGCTAGTATCAACCACTAACAAAGATTTTTCAGCCAAATATTTAGCAAAGATGCGTAAATCACTGCCGTAAGCCGATAAGGTATTTTCGCTTAAGCCCTGCTCTACCCAAACCGCATCTAAAAACTGTTCTATTAAATCAAGATTGGTCATAGATACTATTTGCTTCAGCCATTAGTAATTTAGTTTTAATCTGTATCAATTCACCTGAGGTCTGACCACAATAACCACCCAGGCCAGAAACAGAAACGACTCGATGACAAGGAATCAGAAATGGATAAGGATTATCACGACAAGCATTACCGACTGCTCGTGCAGAAGACCCTATTTTTGCGGCTAAAGCAGAATAACTAATCGTAGTACCGTAAGGAATATTGCATAACTCAGACCATACAAGCTGACGAAACTGGGTACCTTGCTTTAATAACTTTACAACAAAAATTTTATTTAGCCGTTGGATCAATGGCTGATATTCATCGATGAATTGTGTCTTGTCTGATTTCAAATCCCATTCAGCCTGACAAATAACATCCTGTCGTATAATCAGTTGCAAATATCCAGCAGGTGTAATGAGGGTTTTGAATTCGCTTATTCCCGAACAACTTTCAACCCATTGAATCATCATTATCAAACCTATCCGTTGCAAGCTTAAGCGACGCTAAGCTAACGGTTCTATCGTTAACCATCATACTTGCAAGAAAATTGAATTAGTAGAATGGGTAGAACAAAGTTATTCCATCAAAAGCAATCATCGATGGGTTTAACTATCACTCTACCCATCTTACCTTACTCAGCTTTATCAACAACCGGCACAGCAACCTTTTTAGGCTTAATACCCTTAGGCTCTTGCGTTAAATAACTAGTGGCAGCAACCGGCACTGAATCCAGCGTTAAAATAGCCCCCAACTCAATCATGGCTTTAAGATAAACCTTACGCTTAAAATAAACCACATCCTTAAGGGGTTCCCAGTAATCTACCCAACACCAGTCATCAAACTCGGGCTTTGAACAATGATCAAAGCGTACTGTGGTATCTTCTGTTAGCAAACGCAACATATACCAAATTTGCTTTTGCCCTATACATAAAGGCAAAGAGTTTTTTCGTACATAGCGTTCAGGCAATTGATACCTTAACCAATAACGTGTGCGTCCCAATATTTCAACGTGCTGCTGTTGCAAGCCCGTTTCTTCCCACAATTCTCGATACATCGCTGTTTCAGGGTCTTCGTCGTCATTAATTCCGCCTTGCGGGAATTGCCAAGCATTTACGCCCATCCGTTTTGCCCAAAACACGCGACCCTCATCATTGCAAAGGATGATTCCGACATTGGGTCGGTATCCTTTAGAGTCTATCATGTTAAAACCTGTCTATTTTCGTCTAATCGTTTAATTTATCATCTCGATAAAATTACAAGACTAGGTCAGTTTGTTTATAATGGCGCCATTGTTCCATAAATAACAACTAGATACCAGTAGGTATCTGCCTTTTTAATTAGCACAAACAGGTTTAATGTGAGTTTAGCGATTTTTGATTTAGATAATACCTTAATAGCGGATGATAGTGATTACTTGTGGGGACAGTTTTTAGTTGATCAAGGCATAGTCGATAAAGACCTCTACGAGAGCGCCAATGCTAAATTTTATGAAGAATATAAACACGGCACTTTGGACATAGTAGAGTTTTTGCGTTTTTCTCTGCAGCCATTATCACAGCACGAACCTGAACAACTATATCAGTGGCGCGAACAATTTATAAAAGACATTATTACCCCGA
>CAIZMK010000171.1 GCA_903934035.1 uncultured Methylococcaceae bacterium | reverse complement strand
GTTTGGTAGCGCGCCTGCTTTGGGAGCAGGATGTCGGGGGTTCGAATCCCTCCACCCCGACCAGTTTAGCGCTTGTAGCTCAACCGGATAGAGCACCGGCCTTCTAAGCCGGGGGTCGCAGGTTCGAGTCCTGCCAAGCGCACCATCCAAGAATAAGCCATATTATGGTGAGCGTAGCTCAGTTGGTAGAGTCCCGGATTGTGATTCCGGTTGTCGCGGGTTCGAGCCCCGTCGTTCACCCCAGTGATTTCAATGACTTACGTCATTTTTCAACTTCAATACGAGTCTATTTGATGCATTCCTGATGCACTGATAAATTTGCATCTGCTCAATCTCAGCCTATAATTTCCATTCATGGCTACTTATATAAAACGAAAATCAGGCTGGCTTGCTCAAATTAGACGCAAAGGCCACGAAACAATCTGTCGTACCTTTGACACAAAAACCGAAGCGGAACGCTGGGCTTTAGGTATTGAATCCAAGATGGGTGATGGGCGTTATCAAGATACCAGAGAAGCGTTAACCACTACATTGGCCGAATGCTTAGAGCGTTACGAAGTTGAAGTGACGGCCAATAAAAAAGGCAAACAACAAGAGCGCTACCGCATAGCGATGTGGCTTAAAGATGATTTGGCGACTAAACCTATTGGCGCCATTAAATCGGTAGATGTAGCTAAATGGCGTGATGCACGCATTGCATCAGGTGCATCTTCAGGTACAGCGCGATTAGACCTTGCATTGCTCTCAAATTTATTCACTATTGCTATTCAAGAATGGTCGATGCCAATTACTAATCCCGTTTTAAATATTCGTAAACCTGCACCCGGCAAAGCGCGTGATCGCAGATTATTACCCGGTGAAGAAGAAAAGATATTAGCGGAATGTTCACCTGAAATGCGTGTCATTGTAACGATAGCGATTGAAACTGCTATGCGACGAGGTGAAATTATCAGTATGCGCAGGGAGTGGATAAAAGGTGCAGTCGTCACATTACCCGATACCAAGAATGGAACTGTTCGAAAAGTACCTTTGTCTAAACGGGCATTAGCTGCCCTTGCTGAATTACCTATTAATATAGACGGTAAAGTTTTTACTTACACTGATCACGGATGTACTCAGATGTTTGTTAAGTATTGCCAAAGAACTGGTATTAGGGATTTAAGATTTCATGATTTACGTCACGAGGCAACAAGCCGATTTTTTGAAAAAGGCCTCGATGTCATGCAAGTAAAGAGTATTACCGGCCATAAGTCATTGCAAATGTTAAGCCGGTATACACATTTAAAAGCGGACGATTTAGCTAAAATGCTGGGTTAAAAATTTTGTGCGAGTATCATCCTGTGATAATATTCTAGCCCTGAAAGGAGTTTAATTCGTAAATGGACGAGCTAAGCTCCTTTTTTGCGCTTAACAGTTAAGCGGATCAATAAAAGAGGCCAAAAAAGCCCGAATTTGGAGAACAAATATGGCTACAAAAGTAAAAGATACTCCTATATTGCGAGGTAAAGATGCCGAGCGATTTAATAATAAAATGCGCGAAGCAGATAAAAATACTATACCAAAAAAAGAATATGACCGGATGTTAAAAATATTTAAGAGTGTTCGTGTCGTAGAAAATTAAAGCATGGATGGATTGGAATTTACTAGACTAGGTTTGAACGATTATCGTGATGAAGAGTTTGATTGTGGAAATGAGGATTTAAACGAATTTTTCTTTAAGGATTCAAAGGATAATTGCAAGGAGTTATTAGCTATAACATACGCATGGATATTAGACGGTAAAACTATTGCATTTTTTAGTGTATCAAATGATAGTATAACTACTCAGGATGTTGATAACTTTAATAAATTTAGAAAAAGACTACCTTGGGGGAAAAGATATAAGACAATGCCTTCGGTAAAAATAGGTAGATTTGCTGTACATAAAGACTTTAAAAAAATGAAGCACGGCTCGACGATAATGGATTTTATTAAGATTTGGTTTGTAAAAGGGAACAAAACTGGTTGTAGATTTATCATTGTCGATGCTCTAAAAGAATCTCTTCCATTTTATGAAAAAAATGGGTTTTCATTTTTAAGCAATAAAGACGAAAAGGATTTAACTAGATTAATGTATTTTGATCTTAAAGTTATTAATTGATCAAGTTAGCCCCATCCTTGGGGCTTTTTTGTACCTAGATTCTCATAGCACTTAATCTACTTCCGGCTTTTTCAACCAATACAGGTAATAGATGCGCTGGCAGGTGCTCCATGACAAAGTTACCTACATGGAAATCATCTTTTTTGATGACGACATAGTCTAGGTCTCGCGTTGCATATCTAATCCATTGATCCATAGTCATGCTGAGTTCGTACTCTGTCATTGCTTGAATGGCTAAATGACCATCTGATAGCGATAATAACCAACGGCCATGCTGAACCTCTGATGTTTCAAATTGCATGGTCATTGTTCTTATGCCGTCTGGGAATTTTAAATTGATAGTGATCGCCTCTTGTTTTGGCTTTTCGACTAACTCGCCTTCTAGCGGTAAGCGACCTAATAAGGACACAATATCTGTAAAGTGTGCCGGCTCGACGGCTTTGTAAGTTTTGCCGTATTTCTTTTTAATAGACGACCAACATTTAACTGCCGCCCCACCTTGTTTATCTTTGGGTAACTCGGTTACGCGTTGTCTAACTAACGCCTTGATGCAATCTTGTTGTTCTAAAGATAAACCGTTGGGAAGTGCTTTTTTAGTTTTGGGTTCCAACTGTACAGGATTACTTGACAGTTGATTGTCCAAAATATCCAGAACCCACTTTCTGAACTCTTTGGCTATTTTGGTGCGGGATAACATGGCGAGGAGGTGGCAACCTCTTAGGCTGAATATGCGGACTTGTTGTTTACCACCCTCAGTATCTAATTCAACCAAAGCGGTCATGGTGTCGGTGAATTCGTCAGAGTATTTCTGATAAATCTTACCAATAAGATCTGGTTTTGAATAACCCAAGGCACCTCCGATTTGGAGTAGCCTTAGCCAAGGCTGGCAGTTACGATCAATAATATCAAATTGGGTAGCTTGGAATGTTAATGCGAAAGTGTTCATTTTGGAATCCTATGTTACAAGTTTTAAACCTGCCACCAAAGAGACCAATCTAGGGCGGCAAGATGAACGAGGTTGGTCTACCGGACATAGGGCCGGCCAGTCTTGCGACTGCCTCGCTCACCCTGTCATAATGAGGATAAAGCGATGAACATAAAAAAACCGCATAAAGCGGCGTTTCTTACGCCTATGTTCCGAGAGACCAATCCCGATGCTGAATGTTCAGCACGGGGATAATATAGACCCTCGGAACAGAAGTGTCAAATAGCATTGTAAATACATATCTTGTATGTATAATATAAGCCATGAACATTGAATTTGATCCGCATAAGGCTATTAGCAACATCAATAAACATGGTATTTCTTTTGATGAAGCCGCTAGTTGTTTATTTGATCCTAGTGCTTTGGTGCAAGAAGATCATGATGCCCAAGGTGAACAACGCTGGACATTATTAGGCATGAGTGAGCAAGCCCGCTTATTGACCGTTATTTATACCTTGCGAGGCGATTCAATTCGACTTATCTCAGCCCGTAAATCTACCACAAAAGAGGAAGCTTATTATGCGTGACGAATACGATTTTAGCAGCGCTAAACGCGCAAACGAAGTGCCCCATTTAGCTAAGCTTCAAGCCGAAAGCGGTAAAACCCGTATCACCATCTTTATTGATGATGACGTGCTTGCTGAATTTAAAGAGCGTGCCTCACAAAGTGGCAAGGGCTATCAAACCTTAATCAATGAAGCTTTGCGACACAGTATTTCCCCAGATTCTGCCCCTATTACGGTTGAGGTTTTAAGGCAGATATTGCATGAGGAGTTGCGCGTTGCTTAACGTAATGGGCTATTGTCATCGTTATAGCTCCTTAAGATAATTTTATCAACATACTGGAAACGTTTGGGGGTTGTCAAAGTTTTTCAGAAATACCCGCTTGCTTAAGAATAGCATTTGCAGTGTGTTTTGATTGAACGGTAAAAGGTACACTTATATTTTTGTTAGTAATAGGGCTAAACCAAATTTCATGACTGCCTTTTCCTTGCCGGACAAACGTACAGCCTGCTTGACGTAATAGAGCGACTAACTCAGGATAAAATGTTGAGCCCATTAGGAAGCAACTTGGTGATGATATTGTTCATGAGTAAATCGTAATCTGATAGCATCAACATCAACATTTATTGAATTTAATTCAACTAATTCTGGAGCAATATTCCAGGTACGCTCGATCAATTCATTATAACTTTCTGCTTCTGTCACTAAGCCAAGCGCTTCACATTCTGCTGTCCAGATTCCGTCATGCACTGAAACAGTAATGATAAAAGGCGGATTATGTTTTTCATCAGCCATCTGATCAACCTTGTCACGGATATGACGCAAGTGTTCTAATACTAAGCTTTCTATGTTATCGCTCATCGTTATAGCTCCTTAAGATAATTCCATCAACCCTTAACGATCATGCCTATAGGTAGCACTTGAGGGTCGTAAAATATTAGAAAAATGATTTAACGACAATGGATACGACACCAGCTAATATAGCCCCTAGCATCCAGCGATTCAATTTTAGTTCACCATCTACTCTTTCAAAACGAATACTTATATCAGATTTAATTTCATTTTTTACTTCGATTAAATCATGCTTTGTCACAAGTCCATCTTGGGCTTCAACTATGACACGAATCACGGCCTCTGATTGATTCTGATCAAAGCCAGCAGTCTTAAGCTTGTCTACTAGATCAAGCATGTCAAATGTAATGGTTGCCATCGTTATAACTCCTTATATTTTTATAGCGCTAATGTAGACGCTAGGGTTTGGGTTGTCAATTAAACCGCTAACCTTTTACGACCACGCTTTACCGGCTGAACGGGCTCTAAGACTTGCTCAGAGCATAAGTTTTCTTCCCAGATATTAATATCCCTTAATCGCCATCGCACAAGACCATTAATTTTTACCGGCCTTGGAAATGTTCCAGCGGCTTGTATTCTATCAATAGTAGATTCGCTGAATCCTGTTGCAAAAGCTACTTCACTTTTTGTGAGCAATATTTTTAAATTCATAACTTGTCCAAATAAGCTAATGACGGATTACGTCCTGCTGGCTTACATACTTCGCAGTTTTTGCGCATCCGTGTTCTGGTTTGAAATTCTTTTTTGCATGTTATGCAAATTTTTGTTTTTAGTGGGTTAAGGATGAAGTGCTGGTGGTTCATAATCCCGCCATCATATAAAAAACATGTTTACCAATGCGCCTTGTTATTGATCCTGCTCTATGAGGAATAACACCACGCTCCCAACTATCGGCTTTGCCTACCACTGACTTGCTGGATAAAGCCGATTTTGCTAAAGCTATATAGCTGTCTTTAACTGCTTTGGGCGCTTGCTGTCTAGTTACGCCCTTTAAATTACAAATTTTCTGTTTAGATACTTTGCTTCTGTTGATTGAGGCGTGACCTACAGCTATCACACCCTCAACACTTTCTCCTCTAGCTTCGCTAAACATAATATTAGCTAAACACTCTATTTCTGATGCTTTGGTGATTGCTGGCATTAGCAATAGCATCATGATGAGCGCCTTCATTTGTTGTTATCCTTAAATGTTTGCATGGTCTATTTCCTTAAATCTGTCTAATAATAGTGGGTTTAAAAACATTAAAATAAGTAGTTGTTGGCCGGTATAGGTAAAATAATTAACCTGTTTTCTCTCATATCTTCCATGACCTTGCTTTGCTCCGCGCTTAAATAAATGAGTATCTTTGTGAAGCTCAATAAATTTAAACACTTCGTCTTCGTCATAAAAAAAATGATTTTACTTTTTTCTAATAGGCTCTGGGAATTTGTAATCTTCCAATTTAGTAATACGCCAATTTAGTGCTGACTTACTAATGCCCATTAACGCTGCTGTTTGATGTCTGGTTATTTCTGCCATGTTGAATCTTTAAAATCTTTATCCCGCCGCAAAACGGCGGGGAAATAGGTAAAGTGTTAAATAGGACATTTGCGGACCGCTCTAACGTAGGAGTTGCTGTTCTTGGTGTTGGTGAGCTGGTAGCCATCGCTGAAGTTCTGCATCCAGGCGGTCGTCTCATTGACCTCAACAGATGACCAATGCCATGAGGTTTTAAATGATGGCTTTATATCTTCATTGATATAGCACATCAATAACACTTCTCTAGGAGGCGATTCACCGCCCACTGACTTGCACCACTCGACGGCTTCGTGCCAAGCCATTTCTTCATCGGCTTCCTGCCCTAAGTGCCATCTATAGCCATTAAGTTCACATATTATCGGGGCATCGTTCCAGTTAAGGTTTGTCAGATTTTGAGCTTTTAAAGCTTCAATTTGATTTTCTAGGTCTTTTATTTTTTGTTGGATGCTCATGCCGCCAATTCCTCTATCGTTATCTAAAGCTGTCATACTTGTCTCCAATCAGCGCATCATGCTCAAGCTCTACCGATTCATCATTAATTTCTTGAATTAAGTTATTAAGCTCTTGAGCGGATGTGCAGGCGTTTATTTTGTCGGCAATGCTTAAGGCTTGTGATTGCTGTTTAGGTTGAAGCTCTGCTTTCTTTTTCATCCAAGCTGACTGAGCAACCTTTTGATCTTTAGCATTTAGAGCCATCATATCTATGGCTTTTAGTTCATCTAAAGAGGATGTGTTTTCTATTAGACTTAACGTAGCCCCAAGTGCATAGGGATCATCTTTTTTAGGTGCTTTTGCAGGATCATTAATTTCAACGGATGTTGATTCTATTATCGTGCTTTCTTCTGCAGATTTTTTAAAGTCTATAGGATGCCCAGCATCTGCCTTATCATCAGCCACAATAGCCATTTGTGCACGGTGATCACCAATTGGTAATGTTTTTGCTAATTTTTTAATCGCTTTCCCCATTGCCATTTCTACATACCAATCTTTCCAGATATGCTCTGGTTGCTTAGCATTGTTTTGGTTTTGCGATGCCATTCTGGATTTTTCGATAACGCTTTTATTTACAAACATTGAGAACTCATCTTTTGTATCAGCGTGTCTTGATACAACATACACCCCTCTTAGATTCTCATAGCACCACTTCTTATCGCCTTCATCTCTATCATCTAGCGCAGGCACAAAATTAACCTTGTTGTCCCAGCCATCAAAGCTAATTGAGAAGTCATCACAATTGAAAACTGGAAAAGCTTTAACTAGCCATCCTGCTCTAAATAACAGTTGTATATAGCCTTTATAGCCTATTTGTAATTGAACACCCGAGCCTTTATAAGGAATTAAATAAGCATGACCTAGATTTTTATCAATGCTCACATCAAGCATTGCTACACCGATAAGCGCTTGGATAATAGAGTCTGGCGAACATCCATTTAATGATGAATCACTGGCAACAACTAAAGAGGCTGCCATAAATCGCTTTGCTTTGTCAGTATCTCCATTTAATAATGAACTGATTTGTCGTTGAGATGCTAACAAAAATGGTCTTAGTTGCTCTTGTCTTGAAACTTTAACTTGTTGATTGCTCATTTAATAATCCTCTAAATCTTTACGATACCGATCATCTATATCGACAATAGGCGTATCTATGTGTGATGCTAAATAAAAGCGTCTTGAGTCGAGCAAGTCATTGACAATACCCTCTGCCTCTTTTATCCACTGCGGTGCTATACGTATAACTCTAACCATGTGACCCATACCGGTATTACAAAAAATTAGATATGAGTCTCTAACCGGCTTGCCTAGCGACCTGCGGATAATGTTTCTAAACGCTGCTGACCAGTGATATTTTAATTTCTTAATATGAGCCTCAAGCGTAGCGTCTGAGAACTCTTTTATGCCTAATGTAATGCTTTTTAAGTCGTAATCGTCGCCAACGTCTTCAAGATCAATATCTAAACGACATTTACAAATAATGCCATCGAGATCAGAAAACAACGATCTTTCTTTAATGCCTTTATCTATCGTTTTGCCACAAATAGCCCTAACATTTCTAGCCATTCTTTCGGCTTTTAAAAAGCTTTCGTAATCGATAACTTTTCTGTCAGCATTTTCACTGTAAAAGTTTCGAGTAGCTTCAGCGATGCTAATACCTGTAATGTCCTTTGTTTTAAAAGTCGGCATTACAACATAGTTATTTTCTACGTCATGAGGTTCTAAAACCATCGTATGCAGTAAAGTGCCAAACTCTAACGCTGGTGAGCTGCCAAGGTTAAACAGATGCTTGTTATCTAAGTGACGATTCGATTCTGCTAATAACGTCAAGTTACTGCCAGACATACCAGATAAGCTATGATAATGTTCATTGCTAATCATTACGCCTGCCGATCCAGCTAATAAGCAATCTTCAATTGATAAGTCGGTATCTGCATTACCTTGATAAAGCTTAGCTTTATCTTCATAAATATCCCATTCGACGTACATCTTAGTACCCTGTGCAACCGATCAAAACTGCTTTTAAATCATCAGGCAACTTAGACTTAAGATGATTAATAACAGCTTCAACACTGATTCTTTCGCTAACGGTAATTTTAAATTGGGCTGTTATTGTTACCGTTTTTTTACCAGGTATTTTTGCCTGCTCGTGTTCGCTTTGACTTTTTTCTAAAGCATTGGCCTCTGCTCTTAAATTAGCGGCACCTTTAAGCTCTGCATCACGATCAGCTGATCGATCTGCATATTGTGCAGCTTGCTCAATACTTGCTGCTTGCGCTCTTAAAGATTCAACGGTTTTAATAGCTTCCACAGGTTTACTAGTTTCTTCGTCCTTCGCTTTTTCACTGGCTATGCGATCAGCTTCGGCTTGTTGTGCCGCTAGCGCATCATTAATCTTTTTCTGATTAGCTATTGCGTTTTGTTTCTCGATACGCATTTCCATTTCAACGCGTCGTGCAATTTCAGCCGTTATTAATTCGTTAACCTTGGCTCTAAAAACTTCATCTTCTGCTAAAAAAACAGCGCCTAAATGCACCTCTGTCAGAGGAGGGTTTATATCCGCTCTAAGACATAAGTTTTCAAGCTCCATAACTCTGCTATGGTATCGACTTTGGTTTAGCAGCTCCTTGTCTACAATCTGAGCAATAAAATCATTAGCCTTTTTTGTTAGCTGTTGACCTGGTGTTAATGTGCCTGTTAGCTTAATCAGCGGCGACAAATCATGAGCCACCATAAATTTAGGCTCAATATTTTTAAGTGTGCGCTGAGTAGTTAAAGCCGCATTAACTACCTTATTGATAAAATCTAGTTGTTTGCTTTCAAACTCTTCAAATTGATCCGCTTTTTTACTGACCGATTCATCCCATTTTTTAAGTACAGATAAAAGCAAGTCATTTGATTTTTTAACTGACTCTGTTCTTATAGTGTATTCAGCCTTACGCACTTCATTTATATCTTTAATCAGCTTGCGTTCTGATGATTGATATTTCTTTAATTCTTTTTTTCCGTCCTCAGATACATCAAAAACAACGGTTTCAACATTTTTAATGCGCTTTTCAATTTCAACAACTACGTCCTCAGTAAGATCGTAAAAATCAATTTGAGCAAATAGCTCTGTAACAGGGATTAATGACAGACTTTGCTCTTCATGTTGTTCTTTTAACACCGCACTCATTACTCTTCTCCATTTTGATCAACCAGCGCATAGCAGGAAACAGTATTGACGGCTGCGGGTGAGCTTTTGCTATAGACAAAGCTGAAAGCCAAGGCAATCAAGACAATGCTTACAAAAAAAGCTAGTTTTCCTATTTTTACTTCTAGCTCATCTAGCTCATTTTTGTGCCAGTGGTCTTCAAGGTCTACTAAGTGTGCAGATCGGTCTGCGTAATCTGTTGGTAATTTCATTTCTTTTCTCCAATAAGGTGCGCTGGAGCTGTCCAGCGCAATAAAGGTTGCTTTGTTAAGGCAGGTTGCTCTGCGGTAGTACGTACTTTTAAGAATGGAATCTCGCCTGCTTCCTGTACAAGTAGCTTTTTACTTGCAGTTGAACAAGATTAAGATTCCATGCGTAAAAACCCTCTTTGACTAAGCTAAGCCATTGAGGGTGTACTCTTTATTTAAAGTTGTTACCTATAAAATCCCAGACTCTTAGCCGGTCTGGGTTAGCTTTACGGCATTGGCATAACCATTGTTAATCACTGCACCAGGCTTATTAAGGAGCTGGTGGACTCCCGCCGCAAAATTCTTACTGATAAACACTGACCTTCAAAAACAGTGCCTATCACTAAGGATTCGTAAAAAAGCCCCTCATTGCGAGGGGCATAGAGTGTGGCCTTCAGGCCGAGGAGAAAGCTTAGCAAGCTAAAAAGTTTCAGCTTGCTGGGCTGTTGAGGGATATAATACAAACATATTTGTAATTAATCAACAACTAAATACAAAAAGATTTGTAATTATTTTCAAACAAGCACAAAAAAACTAATTAAAAGCTATCTATAAGGCAGGTGTACAATCGTTTCTTGTGGCTAGGGTCGCTCCTGAATGACTGCGTACCGCAGAATGCAGTCGCCACAATTTAATAAATCTGCCTTTCTTGCGGGAAAACGATGACTTTAACGAAAGATCAAATATTTTATGGTGATGTTCAGGTGCGTAATGATGCGCATGGATTCATCAGTCTTAACGATATGTGGATGGCGGCTGGATGTCCGGTTGGTAAGCTTGAACCAAAGAAATGGGGACAAAAACCTTATGAAAAAACATCGGGTTCAAGCGGAAGAAAATCAATATCTGGAGGTCCTGGATATGAGTTCATTGATTTCATGTCCAACAAATTAAAGGTGAACGCATCGGACCTTTACAAAACACCTCGCGGAAGATTCGGAGGTACTTGGGCTCACTGGCAGATAGCCCTAGCCTATGCCAAGTACTTATCTCCTGAATTTCACGCTTGGGCTAACCAAGCTATAAAAGACCGTATTGAAGAAGATCGAAGTCCAGAGCTAGGAATAACAAGAAGTCGAGACAGGGCTATTGAAAATTGGCGTAAACAAGGTAAGGACGATGATTATATTGCCGCTCGAATTAAGGGAATTGAGGCGCGTAATGGCTTTACAAGTACCTTGAAAGATCACAGTGTTTCAGGTGCAGGCTATGCTATTTGTACTAATAATATTTATGAGCCTATTTTAGGCGGCAATGCTAGTGATATAAGGAAGAAAAAAGGACTGCCACAAAAAGCTAATATACGAGAGAGTATTTCATCGGTTGAATTAGGTGGGGTTATGTTTGCAGAAATACTGGCTGCCGACAAAATAAAAAGAGAAGGTAGGAAAGGCACTAATTCATGCGCATCTGCTTGTCTTGGTGCAGCTGTGGGCATCAAGACGGTTCTTGATAAACATGAGACTTCACTTTCTAGGCCAGTAGAAACGGAAATAATCAGCACTCATAATTTAGGTGATCGGCTCAATAAACTGCGCAATATATTGAAATAGATGCTCTTAATTGCAGGAACAAAAAACCCGCACAAGGCAGGAT
>CAIZMK010000170.1 GCA_903934035.1 uncultured Methylococcaceae bacterium | reverse complement strand
CTCGGGTGGTCTTATTCCGGCCTACAAACTGCACTACCCTTAGTTAAGGATGTTTGTGTTGTGTGGACGTGGCTTTAGCTACGAATGCCAACATTTAAAACCGAAATAAGAGGCGAAGAACTAAGTCTTATTTTTATCGCAGTTAAAGTAGCTAGCCATTTTCAAACGATACCAATACGAACCTTAAACAGCGTCGGGTTAGATTGCATTAACCCGACATTAGTATTTCAAATTGTAATAACTCTTTTAAAAATAACACCCCAATTAGCCCAGATTATGACTCAAGCACTAGCTTGCGATGCAGTATGGATGCAGGTCAGGTTAATCTTTCGGCTATCTTCAAAAAATTTTATTTAATACCTTATAAACAATTACCTATCGTTTTTGTATTGAGATACCTCAACGCTATTAGAGCTGAGAAAAAGCATAACCTAATAAAATTTTGTTAAAAAACGCCTGTAAAGCAACTAATCTTAGCTCTTAATAGGTAACGAACTATGACTAATGTAATAGCTTGTTAATATTGATAAAGTTGATTTTCAATTAAATATCCTTATAGTTAGGCTACTAAAACAATAAATTGAGGTCTTTTATGCAGCATTTTCGTTTTTCATTCATTATTGCCATCATAGGTTTAACGGGGGCTTATTTTTGGGGCGGCACTATCGGCGTCTTTATTGCCTTTATCCTAGCCGTATTAGAAGTGAGTTTATCTTTTGATAATGCCGTAGTTAACGCAAGTATTTTGAAGCGTATGGATGAAAAATGGCAGCGTTACTTTTTAACGTGGGGCATATTAATTGCGGTATTTGGTATGCGCTTAGTATTTCCTATATTAATTGTTTCTGTGGCCACTGGTTTAGATTTTATCAGTGTAACGACGATGGCCTTGCATGATCCAGCTCAGTATGCGGAACACTTAAATGCTTCACATATACAAATTGCCGCATTCGGTGGAATGTTTTTAATGATGGTATTTTTCTCTTTTATTTTCAATGTAGATAAAGAGTTACATTGGTTAGGATACATAGAAAGAAAAATGTCCGACTTTGGTAAGCTAGGGTCAATTGAAATTATTTTAGCTTTAGCTTTGTTATTAATATTACAAAACTGGCTACCTGAGGCGATACGATTGCCTGCTTTAATTTCTGGTATTTCTGGGGTTATTTTATTTGTTATTGTTGATAGTTTAGCGGCTTTATTTGAAGATGAAGAAGAGGGTGAAGAGGTCTCGACTGCCATAAAAAAAGGCAGTGTCATGAGTTTTCTATATCTTGAAGTTTTAGATGCGTCGTTCTCATTTGATGGCGTTATCGGTGCTTTCGCTATCACCCAAGATGTCGTTATTATTATGATAGGATTAGCGATAGGCGCTATGTTTGTAAGAAGTTTGACTGTTTATTTAGTACGTAAAGGCACTTTAGATGACTATGTCTTTTTAGAGCACGGCGCACATTACGCTATTGGTACTTTGGCGACTATTATGCTATTAAGTATGATGCATCATATCTCTGAAGTTATCACGGGTTTGGTAGGTGCGGTTTTAATTGGTTTATCAATTATCTCATCGATACGCTATGAGAAGAATGCAAAGTAAGGTCATTCGTAATAATGAGCTACCAACTTAAGGCAAGGCAGATACTAAGCTCATTCAGTGCCCCTCTTTGAAAAAAAGGGGGTGGGGGAGATTTTATTAGATAAATCCCCCTCCATCCTCCTTTTTCAAAGAGGGAGGTGAATAGTTACTAACCCTTAGTCTTTAGAATCCTGTCTAAAAGTTAACGATTAAGCTAAACTGTAACGCTTTAAATTAGTAGCCATGATATTTTAAATTCAATAATCATAAATAGGCATGAAAAATTATTTAATATTGCTTGATAAGATTCTTAAGGAAGGCGTTCAAAAAGGCGATAGAACCGGCAGTGGAACGCTGTCTTTGTTTGGTCATCAGATGCGTTTTGATTTAACACAAGGCTTTCCTTTGGTGACCACCAAAAAAATCCATCTAAAATCTATTATTCATGAATTATTGTGGTTTTTAAAAGGTGAAACTAATCTTGCTTATTTACATGAACATAAGGTAAATATTTGGGATGAATGGGCTGATGATCTAGGAGATTTAGGGCCTGTTTACGGGCATCAATGGCGTTCTTGGCCTACTCCAGATGGACAGCATATCGATCAAATACAAGTCGTTATTGATCAACTTAAAAAAACACCCAATAGTCGGCGCATTATTGTATCAGCTTGGAATGTAGCCGATTTACCTAATGAAAGTATCAGTCCACAACAGAATGTAGCCCTTGGAAAAATGGCTTTGGCACCTTGCCATGCTTTTTTTCAATTTTATGTAGCTGATGGAAAGTTATCATGTCAGCTATATCAGCGCAGTTGTGATACGTTTTTAGGATTACCGTTTAATATTGCTAGTTACGCTTTATTAACGCACATGATTGCTCAACAATGCGATTTAGCAGTAGGAGATTTTATTTGGACCGGTGGTGATGTGCATTTATATCTAAATCATCTGGAACAAGCTAATTTACAATTAACCCGTCAACCTTATGCATTACCCACTTTAATCATTAAAAATAAACCCGCTTCTATATTTGACTATTGTTATGATGATTTTGAAGTCGAACATTATCAAGCCCATGAGCATATTAAAGCACAGATTTCTGTGTAATGAATTGAGTTAAAAGGAGCAACCGCCTATGAAACACCAACATAAAGCCCACCCCTGGCATGGCATTAGTCCCGGTGATAATGCACCGATAATTGTGACCGCATTTATCGAAATTGTACCGTCAGATACTGTGAAATATGAAATAGACAAAGATTCTGGTTATCTTAAGATAGACAGGCCTCAAAAATTTTCAAATATGATCCCTACGCTTTACGGCTTTATACCTCGTACTTATTGTGCAGAAAAAATAGCTGATTTTGCAGCTAAAAAATCAGGAAAAGAAGTCACAAAAGGCGATGGAGATCCTTTAGATATTTGTGTTTTGAGTGAGCGTACTGTATCGCATGGTGATATTTTGTTACAAGCAATCCCTATTGGAGGTTTTCGTTTACTCGATGGCGGCGAAGCGGATGATAAGATTATTGCAGTAATGAAAGGTGATGAATTTTATAGGCAGTGGAATGATGTCTCAGATTGTCCAGAATCTTATATCAATAGGCTTAAACATTATTTTTTAACGTATAAACATTTGCCTAGTGAAAAAAGTATATGTGAAATAACCGATGTTTATGGTCGAGAAGAAGCTCACGAAGTCATTGAGCATGCAATGAATGATTACAGTCATCATTTTAAATTTTAAGGGAGTTAAAAATTATGAATTATTGGTTAATGAAATCTGAACCAGACAGCTTTAGCATTGATGCACTTTACAATATGCCCAATCGAACAGAACATTGGGATGGGGTAAGAAATTACCAAGCAAGAAATATGATGCGCGATGACATGAAATTAGGTGATCAAATATTTTTTTATCATTCTAATTGTGAAGTCCCGGGTATCGTCGGCATCATGGAAATAGTAAAAGAAAGTTATCCTGATTTTACCGCCTTTGATCCTGATCACCCACATTTCGACCCTAAAACAAATCCTGAAGAACCTCATTGGTTAATGGTTGATGTACGCCATGTAAAAACCTTAATACGTAATATCTCTTTAAAAGAATTAAAAACTTACCCTGAAATAGAAGATTTAGCCTTAGTTCGTCGTGGTAATCGTTTATCAATTATGCCTGTAACAGCCGCGCAGTGGGATTTTATATTGAGCGTGGAATAAAGAATGCCGATTCTATCTGAATCGAAGTGAGTGAAAATCACCCTACTTAATGAGTAAAGATAGATACGAAAGTCGTCATCTCATTCATAGGTATCTACACAAATTTATTATCGGCGTGAAAACGATAAAAAACCACCGTAGGGGCGTATTGCATACGCCCAACATCGAAATTTCAATTTAATAGAGCATATTTTATAAGGGCGTATGCAATACGCCCCTACGATTTTTACCACACTATATTT
>CAIZMK010000169.1 GCA_903934035.1 uncultured Methylococcaceae bacterium | reverse complement strand
TATCTCATTAGTGTGTCCAGAAGAAGCCTGGCAATTAGTGGAAATAGAAAAACTACTTAAACGCCACATTCCAAGGGTGGCGGATACCGGCTATGAACCCGTGTCTTTAAAAGTGCTGGATGCCCCTAAAAAGAATGCGCCCAATGCTAATACAGGTAAAAAAGATTATCGGCATACTAAAAAACCAGGGGCTAAGACTACAAAAGGCCCTGCTGGAAGGGGTGCAGGTGGGCAACGAGCGGATTCCCGCGGCAAAGGCAGATCAAATTCTAGAGGTAAATCTTAAAGCTAAACGGATTACTGTTGAGCTCCTGTTTTAAAGCCTCAGGCTTAAGTCATAGACTTAAGCCTGAGATATTCTGAATTATTTAATTAAACACGCTGAGTGATAGTGCTTTATGGCCCAACAGTCACTCTTTGTACGGCAGTATGTTCACCATTAGCATCACCTTTATCCCAGAAGCGTAAACGATATTCTCTGATTTCTGGTAAAAGTGGATCCAATAAAGGCCTTGTATCTAACCAAGGTTTAAGCATAGCCACTGCTAAAAATTCCCAATCGCCTTGGTTACGCCGCCCATCGATAGAAACGCCATCATGCCCGTATTTAGTAAAGTTAATATTAGCTTGCTCTATCAGCGCACCCCTTTCAGTAGTCACTGTGTATTCAGGCGTTAAATGCTCTGTCGCATCAAGACCGCCGACAATTCCTAAATCTAAACCGATAGATTCTGTATAGCTCTTGTTCATTTTAATACGGGCAACTAAATTAAAAAGTCGTGTTAAGACACCGGGTATAGGCATTTGGCCTGGTGGAGTAATAGTTGAATGTACTGGCAGTGTACAGATAGGCGTGCTGGGGCCATTGCCAATATTATTTTTTAACGCGGTGGCTTCAAAAGCACTTTGTTGAATAGAGGGGTACCAGGTTTGTAACAGCCAAATATAGTAATTAATGTCTGTAATCGTTAAAGCCTGTTCGGTAGGGTCGATGGTTAATTCGGTCCCATGTAGTTGTAACTTAGAATTGAAATTTGATAGCCAAACAACGCGATTGGCTTCGCTTTTTGGAAAATAACTTTGGTTAATCATAATAAAGTGGCCTAAGTGTTAATGATAATAGTTAGATAAGCGAAGGTTAATAAGCCTAAATAGTCGATAAAACAGTTATTTTGTGTCTATGCTGGCATTGTGAGTAAAGTCGCTGATAGGGTTAGCAACCTTCCTGACGTTGTGAGCAGTATGACTGAGTTTGTTGGCGTGGTGCTGGTGTTATTAGCACCATTGCTGTCTCTGTTAGGAGGGGTGATGAGGTGATGGAGCAGGCCCCTGAAGGGATTGGTAAACTGCTGACGTTATCGGTACACCTGCTCATTATGTGAGTACGTGTGCCGATAACGTCAGGTTGATCGCCGGTATTGTCAGTTGGTGTGCTGACAACGCCAGCAACATCGCTTGTGTTGTCAGCGCTATCGTCCATGCTGTGAGCGAGACTACTTAAAGATTTAGTTGCAACACTAACCGTGCTAGGCGATATATGGGCATCCTTAGCAATAACGCTGAACACGCCGGCGAAACTACTGAAGATACAGGGAGTTACATCGGTCAATACAGCGTTAACAGTAGTACTGCCAGCGACACTAAAGAGGTTCCCTACGTTATCAATAACGGTACTGGTGAATTGACTATATAGGGTTTTGATAAAATAGATAGTTATTTATGCGTTAAGTTGGAAAATAACTTTTATCGCGCCATTATCAGTGGCGCGATGCTTATTTAGTTTTAAATTCTATTCATGTTATCTGTTTGCTTTTGGCTGTAAGCTACTGCTTAAAGAATACTTGTGTTAAAACTAATTAACACAAGTGATTTTAAACCCAGGTGATTTCAAGCCAAGCAAGCAATTAAGGGAAAAGCTAAAATACTGAGTGACTAGGTTCGACCCATTTGCGGACTGTCGCTCCATCTGATTCAATGACCGAAACTTTGCCATTACCGGCCATTGTTACTGATCACCAATGATATAATGAAAGGAAAAATCCGTGCCGTTCATAAATTTATTAAGGCAACACACCTTCTTGGTGGATATATGGAAACCTTCTAATTACTAGTTAGCCATAGGGAATGTATGATGAAAACATGCTACATGTGTGAAAAGGAATCGACATCTGTGGAGCATGCTCCACCAAGATGTATTTTTCCAAAACAAAAAGATTTGCAGTCAGGCGAAAATTATCGCCTGAATCTAATCACGGTACCATCATGTGACGAGCATAACACGCAAAAGTCTAAGGAAGACGAATACCTGTTATATATTTTGCCATCTACAGTTGGTGCCAATGAAGTTGGATTAAACCAATTTCTAACAAAGGTGCAGCGGGCAATTGTTTACAAACCATCATTAGGTAGCCAAATCGCCAACAATCCCATTCCAGTAAAAATTCATGATACCAAGACTAATTTATTGTCTGATGCTGTTGCGCTAGAAATTGATATTGGGCGAATACAAGATGCTCTAGAGAAGACTGCGCGCGCAATATATTTTCATCATACAAATAAAAAACACATGGGGTCAGTGAGTGTCGTGGGGAACTTCTCACTGAATTTACAGAACATCCTACTAAATGAACAGTCGGCAGCTCTTTTTGAGACGGCAGATGTTCTGCTAGAAAGTCAGCAATATTACGGAAATAACCAAAAAGTATTTAAATATAGGTTTGTACAGACCGGAGAAATAGGAATTTTAGATCTTACGTTCTACGGCTCAAACAGAGCGCTGGCAGTTATGAACAATGGATAACTGTAAGGAAATGTATAGGGACGCTGTTGTTACATTCATAGATATTCTCGGTTTTCGTGACATTGTCATGAACTCTAAATCTGATGTTGTGCGAAGAAAATTGACCGCAATAAATAGATTTGCTGTTCCAAGGAGGTTGGCTTACGAAGATAAGGAAGAGTTCGAACCAATTACCATTCAATTTTCTGATTCAATAGTAAGAATAAGGCCAATCGACACTGAGGCGAATCAGACTTATCCAATTGGAATCGTTTTTCACGAGTTGCTGAGTATGGTTCATGCTCAGGGCGAGCTCGTAAAAGAAGGGGTATTATTGAGAGGTGGGATTGCATATGGTCAAATTCACTATGATGGTTCTGTGCTTTATGGGCCAGCCTTAATCAAAGCATATGACCTTGAATCCAAATATGCAGTCCATCCTAGAATTGTTGTAGAGCCAGAGCTGATCTCGGCGTTAAAGTCAAATCAATACTTGCAATCTAAAAACAACTCATTAGATCAGGAGCTTGAATATATTGAAAAACTGGTTAGACAAAATGATGATGGAATTTGGTTTGTAGATTATATTAGGGCTATAGAATCAGAGCTTGATGAAATAGAAATGTACCCTGTATTTCTTGAAGATCATAGAAATCTAATTGTAAATGCAGCATCAGCTCATCCGCGCTTTAGTACAGTTTCGGCCAAGTACATGTGGCTCGCAAAATATCATAATTCATGCATAGAGGAGTTGTCTGATGAATGGTATGAGCACTACTCTCTTGAGAGGAACGATCTTATGATTACTTCTGATCATATACCGGTTTTGCAGGAGATGAAGCCCTAACAAAGCCACAAACTCGGACCCAAAGAAGCACCGCGTCTTCGTCGCTCTGATTTTTTATCGAGTTATGATTGGCGCTAGTAAGTCGGCTTTAGAAGATTGATCAGACGTTCGGTTTCTCACTTTAAAAGGCAGGTTTTGGCACATAGCCCTCATTGGTGGATGAACTCGCACATTGACCTCTAGCTGTCGATTACCTCATCAGATTGAATGTCTGCAATTTAGGCCACAAGCAAAATTATAAATCCACATGATATTGGCAAAGCTTACGATCAAATTACGCATCTTTGGGAAACTGAAGGCTTCAATAGAAACAATGGTATTGATCAGCACTAGAGAGCGATTGCCTTTGTAAAGAATAGAGTTAAAGCGCTTGTTAGACTCATTTAGTATTGAAAGAGGCTTAAACTTGCTTTTCATCGTATATCTTCATAATATACCGCTATGATTAATTTTACTAAAATTACAGCGTTCGATTGGGACGACGGCAATGCGTGCAAGAACGATAAGCACAGCGTTTCAATGGCTGAAACTGAGCAAGTCTTCTTTAATCAACCACTGCTTGTAATTGATGATACTAAACACAGTCAAGGCGAATGTCGCTTTCACACACTTGGTAAGACAAACGAAGATCGGTCATTGCATATTACATTCGCCCTGCGTAATGCTGGCGAGAGCATACGCGTTATATCAGCCAGAGACATGCACAAAAAGGAGCGCAAGATTTATGAGCAAACCACTTAAAACCATTCCAAAATTTGCTAACGAAACCGAAGAGCGTGCGTTTTGGGAACAACATGACTCCACAGATTATTTGGATTGGACAAAAGCTCAGCAGATAGTGCTTCCCAATTTAAAGCCAACAACAAAAACGATTTCACTACGACTTCCCCAACACCTGCTTGATTCGATCAAAGCAGCAGCGAATTCTCGGGATGTGCCTTACCAATCGCTTATTAAGGTATGGTTACAGGAAAAACTGCATAGCCAGTAATGATTGTATAGCAGATAGTTAGATAAACACTAACGCCCCTGAACTTTTACTCATCTAACAATTTAAGATAGGTCGAGGATAACTGAACATTTGAACATCAGCAGCAATAGGGTTTTGCAAAATGGATCATTATTGATCGCAATACCCTGAAACCCATTGGCGATTCAGGCCCTCTATATTTTCCAGAATGTCAGACTTTCGAGTTGGGTTACAGATTGTTGCCGGGCTTTTGGAACCAGGGTATAGCAACTGAAGTAGCAACCGCCTGGGTTCGGTATTGCTTTCAAGTATTAGACATCAAGAAATTAATGGCTTTTGCCCATACAAAAAATCTGGCTTCAATACGTGTTCTTGAAAAATCAGGATTTCAATTTAGTCATCAAGAGTGCTTGATGGGTATGAAGAGTAGGGTATTTAATTTGGGTAAGTTCGAGTCCGAGCTTAGACTCTAGTGAAAGACAAAGTTCGATCCAACTTGTCCTCCACATTAGTTTTTTGATGCGTCTGGTTAGTGCCATACCCCATTGATTCTTAATTGGGTCGGGTGAGCGTGACTGAGCGTTGGCAAAAGTTCGGAAATGTTGAAAGACTGAAAAATGGCGCTTGTGATCGCTAGTGATAATGGCTTTAAGGTGGGTACTTTGGTTGAGTTGGTTGAATTTCTTATCCATTTAAGCGTGATTGCCCTTACTAAATCGCTACCTACGCTACTTTTATAGGAGCTTAAAAGGTATAATTGAGGCTGTAAGGATTATTATTCAGAGTGTTTTTAGTTAATTTAGATTCGTGTCATTATGTTGAAAACAGAGAAGTGGTTATGAATAACGTTGAAAAACAATTGCTTATGATGCAGGTTCAGCAGTATGAACATGATGAGTTTTTTCATAAAGAAATTACTCGTTTAAATATTCATCAACGTTTAAATCACATGGCACTGCATTTCGCTAAATATGTAGGGAAAATTTGTGACTGTGTTTTGAATACACAAGACGAACAAAGCTTGAAAAAAAATATCATTGACTCTTTTATTATTTCAACTACTTGCGCAAATACATTAAATATCAGTATCTTCGATAAGTTATCTTTTTCAGATACCACTATGCCTGAAAACTTGCTTGACTTAGGGCGTGATGTTGCTATTCGGTTAGGCATTGATACAGAAGATTCTTTTTGGTTGGTAAAGACTTATCCTGTCGTTGTGGGTGAACTGGCAAAAGCTTGTGAGTCAGTGGATCACCTTGAATCCTATACATATAGAGAAACAATAGCTGATTGCGTGATAAGAATCAGCTCACTCATGTTGGTAGCTGCTTCACAACAGAACATTGATCTTGTTAATGAAGTTGCTAATCGCCTGACTGGTGTTAAGAAAAAATCTATTTTCTTTGATTACTATATGTCTCGCCAAGCTTAAAATTTTTGGATTAGTATTTTATGGCATTTTGGAGTAGTCAAACACTTAAAATAAAACTACCAACGCTTATTACTCCCTGTGATCCCAAAAACATAAAACAAGCTTCTTATGAACTGGGAATAGGTTGTGAAATATACATAACAAAAGACCATAAAAACTCTAACAGTCAACACACAAAAAGAACATTAAAGGATAAAGAAGCATTTGTTATACCACCAGGTCAGTTTGCATTTCTGTTAACTCAAGAGACGGTTAAAGTTCCAAAAAATGCAATAGCCTTTATTTCAATGAAAGCTGGTATTAAATATAAAGGTCTTATAAATATATCAGGCTTCCATGTTGATCCTGGATTTGAAGGCAAATTGCTTTTTTCTGTTTATAACGCGGGACCTAGCCCAATTCATCTTGAACATGAGAAACGATGTTTTTTAATTTGGTATGCAAACCTTGATCTTAACCCTAACGACCCTACTCAGTTAGAAGATTCTAATCCTAGGACTGATCCAGGATATACTTCTATTCCTACGAAAGTATTAAATGAAATTTCAACAGACCAAATTTATTCTTTACAAGCACTAACATCTGAATTTAAAAAGATCGATGACAAATATGATTCAGTTTCATGGTGGATTACTGGTATAAAATGGTTTATACGTATTGTAGGGGCTGGTTTGTTCAGTCTCATTCCATTGATTTATTCTAATTGGGGTAGGATAACAGATTATTACTCTGCTATTAACAAGCTAGTTGAAGAGCAACATAAACAAACTTCAATTGAAGCAGATTTAAATACTCTGAAAAAAAATCATCCAAAACTGTTCATGAATGAATCTAAAGGCGACTCAAAGCCTAAATGATAAAACCAACTGAAATTTATGATTTATATTGGCATTTTGCCGCTGAACGTCAACGAATCTTCTATAACCGATTATCTGAACAGCATAATAATTTCGCTGAAGACTCCATCTTAAAAACATATCGATTCACCAACGCTTACCGCGCTTCTGACCGCGTCAGTCAATTTCTTATTCGTCATGTTATCTATTCAGGCGATCAATCCCCGCAAGAAGTTTTTTTTCGTACTATCCTTTTTCGATTTTTTAATCGAATCTCAACATGGGAAAGTTTGAGTACAGTGCTAAATCATGAAATTAATTATGCCAATTACAATTTCCGTTTATATGATGAAATTTTGACTTCCATCATAAATGGCAAAAACAAATTATATTCGGCTGCCTATATTATGCCATCTGGTATTCGAGAATTTGGTTTTTCAAAAAAACACCAAAACAATTTAAAATTGCTTGAATTAATGATGAAAGAGAATGTTCCAGAGCGTGTTGCAGAAGCTAAAAATCTTAAAAATGTTTTTAATACACTAAAAAGTTATCCAACATTGGGTGATTTTCTTGCTTATCAATACACTATTGATCTTGCTTATAGTAATCTCGATTGTGGCTTGGAAAGTGATTTTATTGTTGCGGGTCCAGGTGCATTACGCGGTATCAAAAAATGCTTTAGTGAGGTTGACAATTTATCTCCACCCGATGTTATCCGTTATGTTACAGAGCGGCAACAACATGAGTTTTCTATTCGGAATATCGATTTTCCAGATTTATATGGAAGACCTTTGCAATTGATAGATTGTCAAAATCTTTTCTGTGAAATCGATAAATATGCCAGAGTATATTGCCCTGAATTAGCTGTTGGAGGCAGAACTCGAATAAAGCAAAAATATAGTATGAACCCTACGACAATCAAATTGTTTTATCCGCCAAAATGGAATTTTAATCATAAAATTCCTGAAAAACATCTTAACTGAATATAACTATTCGGTAAGCGTCTAACTCGACCACATTCAATTTAACATTTCAATCTGGCATCCTTTATTTTTTTATAAAGGAGAATGAAGCCCAACAATGCCGCCTCTAATTGATTGGATTCGGACTCCGTCCGCCACAAAACGTGCGAATTCGCCGACAGTTTTAAAGCCCGAGGCTTTGAGGCTTGCTGTAGTGGTCAAGTTTTTTAAGACACTGCAATAGGTTTTTTTACTGTGTTTTGCATTTCATACATATTTGGAGATACATAGCCTAATGTAGAATGTAAACGCCGACTATTGTAGAAATTAATAATATAGTCAGTGATGTTC
>CAIZMK010000168.1 GCA_903934035.1 uncultured Methylococcaceae bacterium | reverse complement strand
TATCTTTGTATCTTGGTTAGCTGTTTATAGCCTTTCATAAGCTTCCTCGTCTTTGGTCGGATTGAAAAAGCCCTGAACTATATCAGCTAACCACTTTCAATTCTGTTAAAAATGAATTGCACTTATGAGTTGAATCTAAGATTGTTTGACATCACAGAATCATGATCTGTAAGTTTCTGTGCAGCTTCAAGAAATTGATCGCTTTTAATCATTTTAAGAATTGAGTTGTCATCTAATTGGATACGAGCATAAATCTTATTTAACGCATCTTTCCACAGAGGTATATTCATTGGCTGTGAAAGTCCAGCACCAACGAAAGGCACAATTTTTTTTCGCTTAATAGAATTAACAAGTTCTTTAAATGAAGTTATATCTTTATTAGCCTTTAAAAGTTTTAATACATCATTATGTTTATCGAGTAGCAATTGATTCTGCCATTCATATTTAGCTTCAGCATAAGCTTCACTATCTAGCCAATATAAAGTCCTGCTTTTCTCAAATTCTAATCTACCAATTTGAATAGGTTCATCATCAAAACTTTCATTAAAGTCAGAATTATTCTTATACTCATCTTCCAAAATTTGTAATGAATGTGAAATAAGATTTTCATCAAGTTTTGTACCTTGACTCATACTTTAATTCCTAGATAGCTACTAACTTTACCAGAGATTAGTTTGGGGAGTAGAGCATCACGCAATTCAACTAACTTACTATTTTCTACTAACAAATGCCTCTGATGCTTTCTCAAACTACTAATAGTTTTATTAAACTGTGATAATAGAATTTCATCTGGTATCAATAACTTTATCTCTCCTAGCCCAGCCAAGCTAAAATTTGCTTGAACACCTTGTACAACTTTTGAAATCACTTCGTTTTGCACACGATCACCAACAAGATTCAATCTACATAAATCGAGTAATTGATCTGGATTTTTAAGCCTAATAAATGCTATAGCTTGATTACAATTTGAGTATGATAAATCCTCGTCAACTAATGCAACCCTTCCGATTGTCCCAGCAATAGAAAAAATAATGTCTTTTTCTTTAAGAATTGAACGTTTAAGTACACCTATATGAATAGAGTCAGGAATCAAATCTAATTCTTTCCGTGAAATAATACCATCATTCGAAATATCACGAACTTTCAAAAATGGTACGCTGTTAACATCAGTAGCACCATTTATATCACCTCTAGTTGGTGTTGTACCTTTTGAAATCACAGAAGCAAGAGCTTTGATTTCATTAATCTCCCACCCCTCCGGTATCTCCCCCAACTCAGAATCTACCAAAGCATCAGGAAATAAGGCGGCGGTGGTTTTGAGTTGTTGTAGGATTTGCGGATTAAGTTGGGCAAGTTGCTCTGGGGTTTTACCGCTAATAGCGCATAGGGCGGCTTGTTCGATTTGTTCGGCATTTGCACCTGCTTGTTTAGCGGCTATTTTGGCTTTAACAGGCTCAAAATCGACAAACCAGCTTTTAAAGAGGGCTTGAGCAATTTGTTCTAGGGTTTGATTGGTTTGGCGGTTGAGTTCTATTTTGTTATCAAGGTCCTCTAGGATTTTTGATATTTTCTTTTGAATAATTAAAGGAGGGAGTTTAAAAGTAAAATCTCTCATTAGTTTAAGAGATGCATTTTTGATTGTAGAGCCGTTTGCTAACGAGCTTAGATAATGTTGAAAATTATCACTAGTAACTACATATCTAATAAACTGCTTATCTATATCTTTTTTCACATTAAAGTAACATGCACTTTTACCTAAAAATACTTTTTCCCCCTTATACAATCCAATATTACCAATGGTGCCATTAATTGAAACAAGTATAGTTCTATCATTAAGGTCTTTTTTGTACTTTAAATATTCTTCGTTATTTGATCGTTTAGTTTTGTTATCAATTAATATTTTTCCATCACCAAGGTTATTACCATTAATGAAATAATACTCCCCATCCTCATCATATATTGGAGTACCGTGTAGACCATCACCTAACTTTGATGTTACATCTTCAAGTCTAACTTCCATCCATTCTGAACGTATAATCGATTCCCGATCTGCATCATCAGCCTCCACCAAAACCACATAACCCTCTTCAATATTCCGTTGAAAGTTTTCTGGAAGCTTGTCCCACACTAATAAATCCACTCTAAACGGTAAGTTACTTTCTTCAAGTGCTTCTTTCAAGGCTGAAACTTGGCTGTCTTGCTCTGGGCTTGAGAAAACGACCAAATCTAGGTCTGAATTGCTCCGAGTTGTCCATTTAACCCTAGAGCCAAACGCCCAAACCTTAGTGTTGGCTAAGTATTTGCTGAGTAAATCGAGCAGAATCTGGCGTTGTTCGGCGCTAATATCAATGCTGGCGGTTATTCCCATGTTGTACCTGTCAGGGTTTGATAAAGACCCACCGCATCATCAATAAAATCTTGCATAATGGTCAAACATTCTTCGGCTTTTTCTTGATCATAATCGTGTGCAGTACTAACTCGGGTATCGGCATATTTAAGCCATTGCTCTATAGGCGCTGCAAAAAGTTGATTATCAAAGGCCAAGCGCAGTATAGGTTTAGGGCTGTTCGGCACCTCAGGAATACCCAATACTTCCACTAAATAGCGTTTTAAGGTTTTCCAAAGCGTGTCATAGCAAGTTTCAAAACGCTGGATAGTGGATTCCGCTATACCATCTTTATCCAGTTCGGTAAGTTCATTCCGATACTGTGAATTGCAATAGTTTTCATATTGCAATTCCAGATGTTTTAGGGACTTTTGCAGCTTAGTGTAATCAATCATAACCCAAGCCCGCCAAATTCTTTTTAATCTCGGCTTCCAATTGATCGCTTTGTTCAAACTGACTTTTTAACTGTGCCGTTAAGCGCGTCATTTTATCGACAAAAGCTTCACCATCATCTACGACATCCGCTGCACCCACATAACGGCCAGGCGTGAGCACGTAATCATGCTTTTGTATATCCACTAATTGAGCGGCTTTGCAAAACGCGGCTTGGTCTGCATAATCGAGTCCGGTTTGCCACGCGTGATACGTTTGGGTTACTTTGTTTAAGTCATCTAGCGTAAAGTCACGTAAGACCCGATCTTTCATATAGCCGAGGTTACGGGCATCAATAAACAAAATCTCGCCTTTGCGATCTCTTAAGGCTTTGCCACTGGCAGAACTGCGTTGGCCTTTGTTTTTGGTTAAGAACCAAATACAGGCGGGGATTTGGGTATTGGTAAATAATTGGCCGGGCAAGGCGACCATACATTCCACCAGGTCGTTGTCTATTAAGGCTTTGCGGATTTCACCTTCGTTATTGGTATTGGAACTCATGGAGCCGTTGGCCAGCAGTAAACCTAAACTACCATTGGGAGCCAGATGGTAAAGCATGTGTTGTAGCCAAGCAAAGTTGGCGTTGCCGCTGGGCGGTTTGCCATAAACCCAGCGTGGATCATCGTCACTGACGCCGGTATCCCACTCGCGCATATTAAAGGGTGGATTAGCCATGACAAAGTCAGCGCGTAAATCCGGGTGTTGATCGTTGGTGTAGGTGTTGGCGGGTTCTTTACCAAAGTTAAAGTCGATACCACGAATCACCATGTTCATGGCGGCCAGTTGCCAAGTGGTGTGGTTGTATTCTTGCCCATAAATAGAGACATCACCGATGCGACCTTGATGTTCTCGGATAAAGTTTTCGGATTGCACAAAAAAGCCACCGCTACCCATGGCAGGATCATAGACTCGGCCTTTAAAGGGTTCTAGCATTTGCACAATCAGACTGACAATGGACTTTGGGGTGTAAAACTGTCCGCCTTTCTTGCCTTCGGCTAAGGCAAATTGGCCTAAAAAGTATTCGTAGACATGGCCAAGAATGTCTTTACTGCTGAGGCTGTCGTGTTTAAAGGGAATGGTGGCGATTAAATCAATCAGTTCACCCAGTTTAGCGGCATCTATTTGTAAGCTGGTGTAGCGTTTATTCAGAATGCCTTTGAGTTTTTCGTTGTCTTTTTCAATCGCGTCCAGTGCGTGGTCGATTAATTGTCCAACCGAACTAATACGGGTACAGAGGCGTTTTTCTACGTCATCTTCGGGGGCTTCTGTGAGTACATCACCGGCTTTGTTCAGCCAAATGACGCTATTAATCACGACTTTGTTTTGGTTTTGTAAAAACGCCCAACGCGCTACTTTAGGCACCCAAAAGACATTGTTCTCTGCGTAATAATCGCGTTGCTCTAGCTCAATAGCAATCTCGGCTTGATAGTCTGCACTGTCTTCACCATCGAAATCAGTGGGATCTAGGTAGTATTCGTGGTCTGGATTTTTAAATTGACTAATAAGTTCTTGGCGGCGATTATCAAAGCTATCACTAACGTATTTTAAAAAGATTAAGCCTAGGACGGTGTTTTTGTATTGCGAGGCATCGAGGGTAGAGCGAAGTTTATCGGCACTGGTCCATAATTTTTTATCGAGATTATTTAAAAACTGTTGTTCGTCAATATTGACCATGGTAATTAGAGTGTGGCTTGATTAATGGTAAACAGTTTAACCTGAATGGTGTGCGCTTAACAATTATGGTGCTTTTAACTTCTATGCCAGCACCGTTAATACAATAGCGTAGCATCCAACCATGAAGGCTATTCCTAATATTTTATCGCTTAACAACCCCAACGTAATCCTGCGGTATGTACAGGCGCATCCCATAGCGCTAACCATGGATCATCTAATAACGTTAAGGTAATAGAACAGCCGGCCATATCAATAGCCGTGGTGTAATTGCCGACTAAGGAACGGACGATATTGATGCCTCGTTTTTCCCAGTATTGTGCGGCCAAATCGTAAATCAAATACAACTCCATTAACGGCGTGGCACCAAAACCATTTACATGCAGTAATACTGACTGGCCTTTTTGCGGTTTTAAATCTTCATCAATCAGTGCCGCAATATGCTCTACGATCTCAGTAGCAGAAGTTAGAGCTAAGGTTTCACGACCTCGTTCACCGTGTATGCCTACGCCCATTTCCATGTCGGTATCGCTAAGTGCAAAGGTCGGATGCCCTAAGGCGGGCACTGTGCAACACCTTAAAGCCACGCCCATCGAGGCTGTGGCTTTGTTGACGCTATCGCCCAAGGCTTTGCAATAAGCTAAATCAGCGCCTTGTTCAGCGGCGGCTCCTACTATTTTCTCTACAATTAAAGTGCCGGCTACGCCACGCCGCCCCGTGCTATGGTTTTTGGATAAGGCGACATCATCACTGACTAAGATACTGGCATTCGATAGTTCTAGCATCTCAGAGGCCATTTCAAAATTCATGACATCACCGGCATAGTTTTTTACGATAAACAATACGCCACCGCCATTTTCAACCGCCAAGGCTGCCGCCAGCATTTGATCAGGGCTCGGTGAGGTAAATATTTGTCCAGGACAAGCCGCATCTAACATCCCTGTGCCTACAAAACCGATATGTAAAGGCTCGTGACCTGATCCGCCGCCCGAAACCAGCGCCACCTTACCCTGACGAGTAGGTGACTTGCGTGTGACAAAATGCGGCTCAGTATTAAGCTTGATAATATCTGCATGCGCTTTAGAAAAACCCAGCAAGGTTTCATCTAGCAAGCTATCAACGCTATTGATAAACTTTTTCATGATTGCGGCTCCTGATAATACTAAAGTTTTTAGGATTGTTTACTTTGGAATGTACTTGAAACACTTGAGTCATTTTAACTCCCCCTGCTCCAATGTCATTAAGTTAAGGGAATTTAATATACAGTGGGAGCGGCTTTAGCCACGAGTGCTTGATTAAAGCCACGCCCACGATGCCGGTCTGGGTTTGCAACCCTGACCGAAACGTTTGGATGTCCCCAATAATTTTCTAAACGTTAGGAACGAGGTTACAAACCCCGTCCCGCATGAAGCAAAGCGGAATCGAGGATTTACAACGCGCCGTGTTCCTTGATTACACTACGCTTGATCGAGGCTACTTGCTGCTAATGCCGCTTGAAACCGCTATCAGTATTTGATAGCATATTGCTTATGAATTCAAAACAGACTAAAACATTGCAGGCTATATTTTCAAAGCCAACAGCCTCTACATTGGAATGGGCTAAGCTTGAGTCTCTTTTATTAGCACTAAGCTGCAATGTCATTGAGGGGCGAGGTTCTCGGGTTAGGTTCGAATATAACGGCATAATTACCGCGTTCCATCGCCCTCATCCGGCCAAAGAAACTAAACCATACCAAGTGAGACTTTTTAACCGCCATTGGAGTTAAACCATGAATACCTTGAGCTATAAAGGCTATACCGCCCGTATTGATTTCGACGACCGAGACAATATCTTGGTCGGAAGATTGTTGGGCATTAACGATGTTATCGGCTTTCATGCTGATAATGTCGTCGAACTGCGACTGGCGTTTGAGGAGGCAGTTGACGACTACCTAGAGACCTGCTCTAAAGTCGGAAAATCACCAGAAAAACCCGCCAACGGCAAGCTGTTGTTGCGTATTCCGCCTGAAATCCATGCGGCGGCGATCATTAAGGCTAAATCTGTAGGTAAAAGCCTCAATCAATGGGCTACTGAGGTGTTGGGTGAAGCGACTCATGCCTAGCGCAGCGTCAAACCGCTGACAAATAGCTAATCTTATTCTACCTAGCTGAAATAACTCATCGTTTTCCCAGCACTTACTATGACTTAGACATTCCTTGTATCTTAACCTTGCAATCAGGCTCAAACATACGGCGTACTGATTTTTAATTAACCTGCAATAGCTTATAATTCAGGCTTAGTTATTCTTTCCTCACGCATAATTTGATATTGCAGTGCCTTTATTTGAGTTTCAATAGGAGGCGATATAAATTGCTCGCCCTTTAAAAGCAAGTAGCCGCGATGTAACGCAGTGGAATCGAGGAAATCATTGCCAAAAAACCTCGATTCCGTTTTACTTCATCGAGGCTACTTGCTGAGTTTTATTGAGGCAACTTGCTGTTCTCCATACCTTTCTGATCGTGGTACGTCTCTTATTACGTCTTAGCTGAGTGATGCCGTTCTTGCCTCAACATACTATCGGCTTTTGATTCTGCGACGGTCCGTTATTAATCGACGTTTGTAGATAGTTGGCAAGCCAGTCGTGCTTTGCTTTCGCGCACTTGTTCTTTCCATAGGGAGGACTTGGATTATCCAGTGCCGACTGGATGGTCTTTACCTTGATTGCAAAGAGTTCCTCTTTATTCTTAATGCTTATGAATGGTGAGAGAACGAGATGGCTCAATATATCTATATGCCATAGCCCATCAAAGTCTTGTCGCAATATCTCAGGATCGCAACTACCAATGCCAATATTGGCGGCATCAGTGTTCCCAGCGCTGATTAGAATTTTGAGCTCTTCAGATACGAGGATTCTCGGAAATATCGCAAGCTCACTTTCTAGCTGATATGCATTATTCATCGCATGACCAAAAAGCCGGTCATTTGTGTGGTGCATATTTCCATGAACGATCCCACCACGAGTAAGAATACCTTGCTGAAGAAAACACCAGGCGAGCATGCTCGCCGTATTTATGATGTTTTGTACCCCGGCGGGCTTCAAACGATGCGAGACGACGATGGAATCAGAGAATGCCGTCGTATGCGTGAGCTCTGGGAAAGAAGGCTTTCCATTGGCGAAGGTCGAGGTGGTACCAAGAGCATTAAAAATCGCCTGCTCATGGCCGCCTTCAATTAGAACTTTGAAGCCGAGAATGTCGAGAAAGAGTACCGCCCGTTCCTCGTAAATGGCATCACTCAAGTCTGTCTCCATAATCAATCGTATAATAAAGTTATAGCGCTGAACGCCCAAATTGAGAGGCAGAACTATAGACGCAAAACATTGCCAAAAAACTTCGATTCCGTGTTACTCCATCGAAGCTACTTGCTCATAATTTACACAGCTCTTCAAGTAAGCATAATAAATAAGAAATGATTGGAGCGATTGTTACATAGGCAAGGAAAAAACCTATAAGCCCAATTGAAACGCCAACTGCCATTGCCCACTCTCCAATAAATGGCACTACGTGTACTACATAGGGTAGAGCATATTTAAACAGGGCTCCCCCACAAAATACTGAAGTAACCATTTTCCACCAAATATAACGGTGTTTTTGTGTTCTTGTTCTAGTAACGTCCTTAAATATAGTAAACATTGCTCTATCTCTATAAGTACATATAAGTAATCAAATGTATTTTTAATAAATTTCTATATGGTTAATCGCATATTCAAGTATAACTACACGGTTTTTTATTTTCCATTTAACAACCCAACTCATTCCCCATTTGTAATGCTTATCAAGCTCCTTACGTCCTTTAAAGTATCTGTTAAGTTTTATTGTCCCATCCCACAACACGCTTATTATCTAGTGTTATTTTCAATGCGTATTGATCTTTCCGGATTTTGTTATATTTCCATATTTCTTTAGTTTTGGTTTTCAATACTTGTGTATCAATAGCCAATGGCCTACCAATTGAATCTATAAGTTGTTCTGATGTCTGCTCCTTCCAGAATTGTTCATTCATAATGGCATTAACAACCCACATGTCATTGTTGTACTTGCTTTTTAAGCGATTAATTCTTTTTTTATAGCGGCATGTTTGCAAAACTTTAATTAATATAAAAAAAACAATTATTATTGCAGCCGCAATAATAATATGATCCTGATTAACTTTTTCATTAAACCATTCTACAACTGACGATATTACTGCTCCAATTGCTACAATAACCAAGTAAACAGAGCCTCCTGATTTTTTTGCCATTTTTTAACCTATTTGTAAATAGCTATTCCAGTTGGAAAAGTTGCAATTATTCAAACCCATTCATAGTTAAGTATCCGACATGTAGAATATCTTATCTAATTTCTTTTCCAGAAATAAAAATAATTTACAGTCATGCCAACTATTATTTGCACTTAAAAGAACACAAAAAGAGAAAAATGCAACAAGCGCACCTACCCAACCATATCTAAATCCAATAAAAAAAGTTATTGGAGTACCAAATATTAATATCCACCAACCAACAACAAATTTAAAAAAAACACCTAAAAAAAAATAAAAAACAACAAGCATTATCAAACCAATAACCACAAGTAAAAATTCCATCTCTAATTTAGCTCAATAGTTTTTGTTTTTGCTTAATAAACTCCATTTCATTAATAAGTCCTTTTTCAAATAGGCTTGCTAACCTTTCTATCTTACTAATCACGTCATCTTCTGACTCATTGGAACTATGGCTTGATCTTGACAATGCTTTTCTTTTTTCAATTGCATCACTAACTTTATTAGTAAATTTAACAACAGATTTTTTCCAAACATTTCTAATTTCTCTTTGTGCAGCACCATCTTCGATCTTAATTACACCGAAAATAAGACCTATTGTGCCAGAAACTGAGTTTACTTTATCAAGATCAATTTGATATCGTTTTGTATCACTAAGCTTTAAAAATTCTTCTGGAGACATATGTTCGATTTTATATTCAAACCTATCTCCAAACTTACC
>CAIZMK010000167.1 GCA_903934035.1 uncultured Methylococcaceae bacterium | reverse complement strand
CACTTACAATCGCTACAAGCACTCACACAAATTATTTTGATCATATTTTTAAAGAGCGTGGAACCGAAGCCCCGTTGAGTCGGCCTATTATACAGAACCGAATCAGCTTGTCAACACCTTGTCGACTTTAATTTTTTAACCTAGAGCCAAGAAAACAAACCCTAGCTCCAAGTAGCCGACCATTATAACAACCTCAGCCAACTTGTCAAACTTCCCTTAAAAACCAATCCTGCTTCCTACCCTTTCGAAATAACCTAACCCCGAAAGAACTGCGTATTATACAGACCTCCTCCTTTCAGTCAAGCTCTTTTGATAGATATTCTCTCTCTTAGCTATTATCAGATCTATTATTTATAATTTTCATATAACTCACCTTCCTTTTCACAATACATGTTAGTGAGCAGAAAAATACATCAGCCTCATCTTTTGCGGCAAACAATTTAGCTAAAGACTTCACCAAATACATTCAACCTTATACCCCTTTGCTTACTATTGGAACCCTCAAGGCCTATTCGGGCTTTTTATATTTTTACCGCGCATTTAAAAGACAACATTAAAATTCTTTCTCTCATAACGTTACTTATAAAAATTTCTATACTTAGCATGGCCTCGACCAATGACCTAATTGCCTCTTAGACTCAATACAAAAAATCCTTACTGATCGACATATTAGAATTTAAATAATTTCTTTTATCTTGCTAGTCAGTATTTTTCGAACTCATTGATAAAAATGCTAACATGTTTAATTTATTTGCAATCTGGTTTATTCATGCCTAATACTTTAAAACTTCCTATAGAGTCTCTGAAACTAAATGTCGATTTGACTGGTTTTGAATTCCCCGCTACTCCACGCTTGCAAACCAATATTTTAGGACAGCCAAGAGCACAATCTGCTCTTGCGTTTGGTGTTGCTATGCCCAATCCTGGTTACAATATTTTTGTTATGGGAGAATCTGGACTTGGTCGACTATCTATGGTCACCAATCATTTAGACGCACTTACTACCTCATTGCCGGCACCTACTTCTTATGCTTATGTCGATAACTTTGACAACAGTCGGGAACCTATTGCCATTGAATTACCTCCCGAGCAAGGGTACATATTTGCTAAAGATATAGAGACACTGTTAGACGACCTATTAGCAACCTTTCCCGCTGCATTTGAAAGCCCTAGCTATCAACAAAAAAAATCCGCTCTTGAACGACAATTTAGCCAGCACTACAACAATGCAATTGATTTAGTTGATAAACAAGCTCAACAAAATAAAATAGCGTTATTTAGAGAAAGTGAAAATATCACCTTCGCACCTATTCGTAAAAATAAACCTCTTAATGAAGAGCAATTCTCCCAACTAGCTCAGTCTGAACGTGAACTATTTCATAAGCAGGTTGAATCTTTGGAAGATTATCTCGGCGAAGTATTGTTGGAATTACCTCAATGGCGTAGAACATTAGTCGACAAAATCAAGCATCTCGACAATGAAACCATAGACTTAGCAATAGAACCGCTGTTTTCTGAATTAAATGATAAATATCAAAACATTGATGATGTTATTACTTATTTAGGAGAAATTAAAAAAAATCTTGGCAACACCATTACTGATTTTTTAATGCCAAGTCGCACCTTAGAAGCTAGAGATAACAATACAAAGCGTCTTATCTTAAATGAACAATACAAGCCTAACATTATCATAGATAACAAACATGAAAATGGTGCTCCCGTTATTTATGAACCCCATCCTACTTTCCAAAACTTATTCGGTCGTATTGAATACGTCAGCGAACAGGGCGCATTAATAACTAACTACCAAAAAATTTGTGCAGGCTCTTTACATAAAGCCAACGGCGGTTATCTGGTTCTAGATGCAGAAAAAATCTTGACCTATCCTTTTGTGTGGGAAGGCCTTAAGCGAGCACTACAATCTTGTCGAATAGAGATTGAATCACCCTATTCTGATTTAAGTATTAACACTATGACATTAAAGCCAGAAGTCATACCTTTAAAAATTAAGGTTGTATTAATTGGCTCTAGGGACATTTATTACCTATTAGAAGAAATGGATAGCGAATTTAATGAAATGTTTAGGATTCTGGCTGATTTTGACAATTATATCCCTCGCAACATTGAATCCATGAAAAGCTTTGCTTCATTAATGATTAAACACGCGACTGATTCAGGAGCCAAGCCTTTAACGCGTAATGCTATAGAAGGACTCATTGAACATAGCTGCCGCCTCTCAGAAAATCAGAAACATTTTTCTGCTCACATTAAAGACTCATTAGATATTATTGCAGAAGCCCATTTATTTTGTACGCAAGCACAACACTTAGAGATCGATAGAGCTCATATAGAACAAGCATTAACTGCTAGAGAATATCGTAATGGCCGCTTATCTCAAGCCATACTTGATGAAATGATAGAGGGTACGATACTTATCGACACTGATGGTCTTGCCATAGGAAAAATTAATGGCTTAACAGTTTTAGAAATAGGCGGCACTAATTTTGGTGCACCTGCACGCATTACTACGACTGTTTCTCCTGGCTCTAGGGGTATTGTTGATATTGAACGAGAAGCAGAATTGGGACAAGCAATTCACTCCAAAGGTGTCATGATTTTGACTGGTTATTTAGGTCACATATATGCCCAACAATTTCCTTT
>CAIZMK010000166.1 GCA_903934035.1 uncultured Methylococcaceae bacterium | reverse complement strand
CATCAAAGTCTTTATCGGCAAACAGTTCGGTGGCTTTTTTAAAGTCCATGATGGTAAACCAGTATTTATCGTAATCTTCGTTAATACGCGTACCACGGCCAATGATTTGTTTAAACTCTGTCATGGAGCGGATGTGTTGATCTAACACCACCAATTTACAGGTTTGGGCATCCACGCCGGTGGTCATCAGCTTAGAGGTAGTAGCAATGACGGGATAGCGTTCTTCTGGATTAATAAAGTTATCTAATTCGGCTTTGCCTTCTTGTTCATCACCGGTGATACGCATAATGTATTTACGATTTTCTTTAACCCGTTCTGGGTTTAAATTCACTAACGCTTGACGCATCCTTTCGGCATGATCAATATCATCACAAAACACGATGGTTTTAGCATAAGGATCAGTGGCGGTTAAAAATTCGGTAATCTTTTGGGCGACCAGTTCAGTACGTTTTTCTAACACCAAAGTACGATCCATATCGCGTTGGTTGTATATACGATCTTCTATCAGTTCGCCATGTTTATCGGTTTGGCCTTTGTTGGGGCGCCAGCCTTGTAAGTCTTTATCGATATCAATGCGCACCACTTTATAAGGCGCTAAAAAGCCATCTTCGATACCTTGTTTAAGGGTGTAGCTATAGATAGGTTCACCAAAGTAATAAATACTGGAGACGTCCTTAGTTTCTTTGGGTGTAGCGGTTAAGCCGATATGTGTGGCTGAAGTAAAGTACGCCAAAATCTCGCGCCAGGCAGAATCTTCTGCCGCACTACCCCGATGACATTCATCAATCACAATCAAATCAAAGAAGTCGGGGGAGAATTGTTTGTATATGTTTTGGGCTTCTTCGCTGCCGGTAACGGCCTGATATAAAGATAGATAGATCTCGTAACTTTTATCAATTTGGCGTTTGCTGATTTTAGTCATCGCTGCGCCAAAGGGTTTAAAGTCATTGTTTTTAGTTTGATCAACCAGTATGTTTCTATCAGCTAAAAACAAGATGCGCTTTTTAGTACCAGACTTCCACAAACGCCAAATAATCTGAAAAGCCGTATACGTTTTACCCGTACCCGTCGCCATGACCAATAAGATGCGTTGCTGGGCTTTGGCAACGGCTTCTATGGTGTTGTTAATAGCATTGGCTTGATAATAACGCGGGGCGCGGCCTGTGCCATCATCATAATAAGGCATTTCGACCGTGTGTTTCGCGTCGGCGGTTTCTATGCCTTTATAATGGCAATAGCGTTGCCAGAGTTCGGTCGGGCTAGGAAAGTTGGCTAGGCTGAATTCTTGTTCGGTTAAAGCGGCTAAGCCCGTGCGGTCATGACAGATAAAGCCATCGCCATTAGAGCTAAATACAAAGGGGATATCCAAGGTTTCTGCGTAGTTTAGGGCTTGTTGCATACCCGAGCCTACGCTGTGTTTATTGTCTTTAGCTTCTATGACCGCTAAGGGCATATTGGCTTTGTAATAAAGAATGTAATCCGCGCGTTTTTGTTCGCCTCGGGTATGCAGCCTGCCTCTGACGATAATGCGGCCTTTAGTAAAAGACACTTCGCGGCGGATTTGTAGAGCTTCATCCCAACCAGCGGCAATGAGGGCAGGGGTGATGTATTTGGCACAAATATCTGCTTCGCTTAGGGACTTTTTACTCATAAGACCGTTTTAATTATAGATTTAGTTTTGATTTTTTTTGTAATAGTTTAATCGTGACGAGAGGATAGGCATCGTTATAGATTATTCGTAAGTGATAGTAGCCTAATATGGTTTATATAGGCTAGTTTTTTGCTTTTTAAGTGAATAATTCAGACGACTTCCAAAACTTCGGCTTGTAAAGTAGTTAAATGTTCCGTCGTAGCGTGCTGTTACGATATCGATTAAACCCTATGTTAAAGTTCGTAAGCAAGATTGTTTGAAGCTTTTTGTGTTTTGGTGCTGGTATTAGCTTAATGTCATATATTTTAAGGCTTTACTCATGTCAAATAAGGTTTATGTCATATTACCTAATAAAGATACTTTAGGGTTTTTTAGTAATGTGATATGGCATTGGGATTATGTCATATCCATTTAATAGGAATTCACATTACATGTATAAGTTAGCTTGAGGTTTCTGGCTTGCACATCTTGTCATTGATAAAAAACTTTAAGATAAAAGCCTTTTGACACGCTTTAAAAGGCTTATGGGATATGACATAAGACCTGAAGGATATAGCAAAAGGCGGCTTAGATATAACAAATGATATGCGGGATAACTTAAAAATAATAGGCGATAGGTTATGCTGATAGCTAAATAAGACGAATTGTAATTTCTTTATATGATTTATATTAAAAGTAGGTTATAGTTCGTTGACCTCGTAAAAAACACATCAGAATTAGCGTTAAAAATTAATTTAGCCGTTAGCTTTTGTGTGCTTAAAGAGATGTTTCTACGAGCATTTGCTAAAACCTAGCATCAACTTTTATTTAAAGGATCAGCATGAAAATAGCTAAAGTTCTATTGAGTTTTATCAAATATTCCATTGCCGAAAAATTACCTTTTTATCGCAATATTGTCGCCAAATTCATCAGTAATCCAATCTTTGCAAGTTCCGACATGAAGCCAGTCGATCTTACAGCAGCGTTAGATAACTTCGAAGCATCTATCGTAGCGGCCCGTGATGGTGGACGTACACTGATTGCGATCATGCACGATAACGAACATGCCGTCGATAAGTTATTTCGTCATGCAGCTCATTATGTAGATAAGATAGCTGATGGTGATGAAACCATTATATTAAGCAGCGGTTTTCAAGCCAGTATTCAACCTAAAACATATCAAAAACCTCCGTTGGCAGCGGTTGACGGTGATCATTCTGGTGAAGTTGATTTATATGCCAAAGCGATTGATAAAGCAGGCTCTTATAAATGGGAATATGTTGAAGGCCCTGTACCTATTGATAACAATGCTTGGATACCTATTACTACGACGACTTCCGCTCATCATACAGTCAAAGGTTTTAAAGTGGGTGAAATACATCAATTTAGAGTTGCTGCGGTAACACCAAACGGCATTACCGATTTTTGTGCGCCGGTCTCTAAGCTGGTGGTTTAGGATGTTAGATAAATAAATGACGGTTGGTAGGTCGGGTTAGCGCTAGCATAACCCGACGTTTTGTCGCGAATATGTCGAATTACGGCTAGCGCCTAATCCGAACCAAGCCAATTTAACGACTAACCTGGGCTATCCAGTCTTCTAAATTATAATAATTAGTAATACGCGCTACTTTGTTATCACGAATTTCGAAAAAAGCGCCGGCCGGTAAGTTATATTTTTGTCCATTGGCTTCGGGTAAGCCTTCGTCAGTTTTAAGATATTCACCCAATACGACAAATTCTGCTGCGGCACGTTGGCCATCAGCGCTGGCCATTATTACCATGTCAACCAATTGTTCTTTATAGCTAGTGTTCATGCCAGACATGAATTGTGTAAATGCTGCTTTACCTACTTCACGTCTACCTTGGTTGATGTCATGAATAACATCTTCGGTGAGTAAATTTAAAAAAGTGTCCATGTCACCGCCATTGAAGGCTGCATAATAGTTTTCAATTAGGGTGATAGTGTTTTGTTGGTTCATGGTTGTTCCGATGTTTAGTAAAAAATAGTGGCGCGTATTTTATAATTAAATGGTTGCTAGCTTGTTAATTTTTATTTTAAAAATCCCCCCCCAACCCCCCTTTTTCAAGGGGGGGGAGATTATTTCATTCATCCATTTGGAATGAGTAGGAAATAAACACTGATTCCCCCCTTTGAAAAAGGGGGGTAGGGGGGATTTTATATTCCTTAATTAATCATTACCCCAACCACCTTCACGTAAAGACACAGTACGGTTAAAGACTAATCTACCTGCTACACTGTCTTGTGCATCTAAACAAAAATAACCCGTGCGTTCAAATTGATAGCCTGTTTCAGCTTGAGCATTGGCTAGGCTTGCTTCTACGCGAGCAGAACTTATTATGTGCAATGAGTCAGGGTTAATGGCGTCCAGAAAGTTTTCTTCATTATCTGGTGCAGGTACTTTAAATAAGCGGTCATATAAACGAATTTCGGCAGGAAGTGAATGCTGCTCAGAAACCCAATGTATAACGCCTTTGACTTTACGGCCTTCAGGGTTTTTGCCTAAAGTATCAGGATCATAGCTGCAACGTAATTCAATGATTTGGCCGTCAGCATTTTTAATCACTTCATTACATTTTATAACGTAAGAGCCACGCAGTCGGACTTCGCCACCTTCGATTAAACGTTTAAACTTGGGCGGAGGGATTTCGGCAAAATCATCTTGCTCAATTAATATTACTTTAGAAAACGGTACGATACGTTTGCCTAGTTCATGACGTTGTGGGTGATTACTGATTTCTAGTTCTAAGGTTTGCTCGTCAGGATAATTATCGATAACGACACGCAAAGGTTGTAAGACTGCCATAGCCCGCAGAGCATTTTCATTTAAATCTTCGCGTATGCAGTATTCTAATACGCCCATTTCTATCCATGAGTTTTGCTTAGTGACACCGATACGCTCACAAAAATCACGTATAGATTTTGGCGTAAAGCCAGCTCTGCGTAAACCTGCAATAGTCGGCATACGTGGATCATCCCAACCCTGTACATGTTTTTCCATGACTAGTTGATTGAGTTTACGTTTGCTAACTATAGTGTATTCCAATTGCAATCTGGCAAATTCTATTTGTTGTGGATGCGCAAGGCTAGGTAGTTGATCTAAGACCCAATCATAAAGTGGTCTATGATCTTCAAATTCTAGGGTGCAGATAGAATGGGTGATGCCTTCAATCGCATCAGAAATGCAATGGGTGTAATCGTACATTGGGTAAATACACCAGGCATCACCGGTACGTTGATGATGAACGCGGCGAATGCGATAGATAGCTGGATCGCGCATATTGATATTAGGCGAGGCCATATCAATTTTAGCGCGTAACACATATTGACCATCGGCAAATTCACCGGCACGCATACGTTGAAATAAATCTAAGTTGTCAGCAATAGAGCGATTGCGATCTGGGCTTTCTTTGCCAGGTTCAGTTAGCGTGCCTCGATAGAGTCGAATTTGTTCTGCTGATAAGCTATCAACATAAGCTAAACCTTTTTCGATCAGTTCGATGGCATAGCCATACAGTTGTTCAAAATAATCAGAGGCATGGTATAAGCCTGCCCATTCAAAGCCTAGCCACTGCACATCTCTTTCTATAGATTGCATGTATTCGATGCTTTCTTTTTCAGGATTGGTGTCATCAAAACGTAGATTACAAGTGCCCTTAAATTCAGTCGCGATGCCGAAGTTTAAACATATCGATTTAGCATGACCTATATGCAGATAGCCATTAGGTTCTGGTGGAAAGCGTGTCGCCACTTTACCTTGGTTTTTGTGCTCCTTAAGGTCATGAGTAATAATTTGGCTAATAAAATTAGCGGGGACAAGGTTATCGTTGGTAGACATGGTTTTAATTTATTTGGGTTAGTAAGGTAATTTCAAAGGAATGGGTGCGGAACTAAAAATAAATATAGAAGGTTCGATAAGACTTATTTCTTCTTGATAAAGAATATTTGCCTATCTTCATGTTTAGTTACATCGATAATCTGATGGCCTGATTGATTGGCAAATACACCGAAATCTAAATGAGCAGCGGGGTCGGTAGCGATAACTTTGACGACATGACCACTTTCTAATGAAGTTAAGGCTTTTTTTAAACGCAATAGCGGTAAAGGACACATTAAACCTGCGGCATCAATTTCTAGGCTAAATTCAATCATGGTTTTTTAGTAACTCATTAATGTCAGAATGCTTATAATACCATCCCCTAATGAATCTAAGAATCACCGAAGTAAAATGGATTATTTTCCTGTTTTCGTAAAACTAAAAAATCAAGACTGTCTAGTTGTTGGAGCTGGTGAAATAGCGGCTCGTAAAATAGAGTTGTTAGCTAAAGCTAATGCCAGAATAACCGTGCTTGCTGAGCATATTAGTCCTCAGGTAAAAAGTCTTCAAGCGTCCTGTCAGCTTAGCTTTATCGAAAAGCGTTTTGCTCCTGAAGATATAGGTAACTACCGCTTAGTGATTTCAGCGACCAATGATAATGAAACTAATATTTTAGTCGCTAAAACGGCTGATGAACAAAAAATCTTAGTTAATGTCGTAGATAGCCCAGAATTGTGTAGTTTTATTTTTCCTGCGATTATAGATCGGTCGCCCATTGTCGCGGCGATCTCTTCAGGTGGTGCTGCACCCGTTTTAGCGCGATTGTTGAGAGCTAAAATAGAAACGATCATTCCTCCTGCTTATGGCCACCTTGCTAAATTGGCTGAAAAATTTAGAGCGGATGTTAAGACCCATATTAAAACACCCGCTCAACGTAGAATCTTTTGGGAGGGTGTTTTTCAGGGTCCTATTGCGGAATTAATTTTTTCAGGCAATGAGCGAGCAGCTAAAGAACAATTACAACAAAGTCTCATCCAGCAAAAAGACACGATTACTCCTGGTGAGGTTTATTTAGTCGGTGCAGGTCCTGGAGCACCTGATTTATTAACCTTTCGTGCTTTACGTTTGATGCAACAAGCGGATGTTATTGTTTATGATAACTTAGTGTCACCCGAAGTTCTTGATTTGGCGCGACGAGATTCTGAAAAAATTTATGTTGGCAAAGAGCGTCAAAAACACACCATGCCTCAAGATTCCATTAACAACTTACTTGCAGATCTTGCTATAGCTGGCAAGCGAGTGGTGCGTTTAAAAGGAGGGGATCCTTTTATTTTTGGGCGGGGGGGGGAAGAAATCGAAACACTCATGCAGCAAGGTATTAGTTTCCAAATAGTACCTGGAATTACCGCCGCATCAGGTTGTGCAACGTATGCCGGTATTCCGCTAACTCATAGAGATCATGCGCAATCGTGTACTTTTGTTACCGGTCACTTAAAAGATAACTCTATTAATTTAAACTGGACACAATTGGCCGCCCCTAATCAAACTATCGTTATCTATATGGGCTTGGTAGGGCTAGAAAAAATATGTCAGTCATTAATGGCTCATGGTAGCCCCAATGATTTGCCTATTGCTTTGATACAGCAGGGTACAACTAATCATCAGCGTGTTATTACGGGTACCTTGGCTACGATGCCGGAGATTATTGCTGGCTCTTCAATTAAACCACCTACCTTAATTATTATTGGTACAGTCGTAACACTGCATGACAAGTTAAGTTGGTATAGTGGTGTTAAAGTTGATTAATACTATCTATCATCTTGAATTATAGATATTTTTAATTTGTATTATGATTTGTAGGGTTTGCTTTGTGTTTCAAGTAACGCTAATAATTATGCTTAAAAAGAAATAAAAGATTGAATTTTTAAGTCAAATTACCTATTCTTCACCAGCTTATATAATAATTAATAATGGTTTTCCCAACAAAGAGAGCAGTTGCTTTCTTTATTAACAACAATGAGGTCACTATGAAAAAATCATTTGCTATAGCCGCTAGTCTAGTTTTAGTTGCATTAAGCGGATCAGCAGTTGCTGATGAACAATTAGAAATCGGTCAAAAAATTTATGAACGCGCTTTTGGTCGTGGTTGCGGCACTTGCCACGATATCGCTTCAAACCCACAACTGTCTGCAAACATTAAAGCAGGTACTTTGGATAGAGCTAAATTTGAAGTTGTTTTAAAAGAAGGCAAAGGCGGCATGCCTAAAGCTATCGAAGAAATTATGAAAAACAAAGCTGTTGAAAAAGCGGGTTACGGCGAAGATCAAGCTGTAGATGCTTTATATAAATATATCAGCAGCAAATAAGCTTAGCCTTAACAGCCAAGCATAAAAAAAGCCCCCGCGACCTTAGGTTGCGGGGGCTTTTTTGTTTTTGGGTGTAAGTTTCTTTAGTTTATTAAAACCCCAGTCCTCACTGCCCAAAGTTAAAGTTTTGTAGGGACGACAAATTCGCTCCTAAAGCAACATTTGTAGGCCGGAGAAGGCTTTTCGAGCGTAAGCGAGAAAAGCGTTGCTAGCATGGTCTTATTTCGGTCTATATTATTGAGTATTAACGAATTTTCAATGGGCAATGACAAGCCGACAAAGTTTTTTATTTCTTACCTAAATGGCGAATCACAGATTCTTTATGAGTTAAGCGATAATGGTTTTTGAGCCAAATTCCCATAAAAGCGGCGAACATTAAACCACATGAGCCCAATGTTAAATAAATAAGTCTTTTTAGTTGCGACATCTCGCGCATGACTTGTTCATTGTCTATGGCTAAGTTCTCATTATTGGTCGGTTCTGAATAAGACCTCAGAATTTTAACGTCATTTTTTATATCTTCGATGGTGCCTAAGGCGTTTGCAGCAGTCCCTAAGCGCACGCTTTCTTCTAAAGATCTTAATTTGCTTTCAATTGAACCGCTGACAATGCCAACAAATTGTCCTTTTAAAGTATTAACTTCGGCAGACAAAACAGGATTCATATCGACGGCATCTGTTTTTCTGTAACGATTAAGGCCATTAGAAGGTAGTAAAAGGAAACCAGCAATAACGATAGCGGTCATCAATAAAATTATCATAGCCATTAACCATCGATTTACTTTCATTAATTCGTGATTAGGTGATAGGTTAGCCAATACCACCAATTCCGATTTTTTCTCGTGCAAATCAGTCATTATTTATGTCCTCTCATATTTATGCACAGGAAAGTTATCCCATCGAATTTATTGTTTTTATGTTATGCAAGCATTAATTATACAAGTTAAACCGAAATTGTCCTGTGTTTTTATTGTTACTATTTTCAGTGGTGCTATGAAGCCTAGTAACTTTAAGTGTTTTGGTGCTGAGAGTGGTGTTGGGTATTTAGATATTCGTGTTACTAAGCGCAGATAACGATATTAGCAATAAATAAGCCAAATATTGATTGTGTAATTGTCATAAATCTGTAATATGTCTCGCTATTGTTTTTTTATGAAACATGTTGTAGCTTTCCTATTAAAATGACTGCACATGATTATCAATGATTTAAGGGGGTGGGGTATGAATCCAATGCTAAAAGAGAATGATGACGAGATATTGTCGAATATCATCATTCCACCTAGACCAAGTATTCTGTTAAAGTTTCAACAAGCTCAAGAGCAAGATGCTGACTTAGCTTATATTGCTGAATTAATTGCTCAGGATATGGGCTTGTCAGCAGCCGTTTTAAAAACCATAAACTCTGCTTATTATGGTTTATCAGAAAAGGTGACTTCCTTAAAGGTCGCTGTTTCTTTATTAGGAATGAAACAAATTTCCATGCTGGTTACTGGTTTGTCTCTACGAAAAATCGGTGGCTCTTTAGATTTTGATATGTTTTGGAAGCATAGTGTCGAAACAGCAGCTAGTTCCGCTTTAATTGCCCAACAGTTAGGCAATATTAATGTCGATGATGCACAACTGTTTGGTTTATTTCATGATTGCGGTAAGATTTTGCTATCTCAGCAATTTGCTGAATATAAAAACACCTTAAAAATAGCCTCAGGCTTTGATCAATCCTTTAGCGCTTTTGAAAGACATCGTCATGGAACCGATCATACCTTAGTCGGTTCTTTATTAAGTAGCGCTTGGTGTTTGCCAACCTCCATTTCTCTTGCTATCAGATATCATCATGATATTAGCGCATTTCATGATCGTGTCCTGTCCGATCAAGTCTTATCTCTAATAGCGCTACATGATTTATCTGAATATCTCACTAATCATAATAATGAATATGCTTATTGTGAATGGTCAAACCATGCTGACGAGATGATGTATTGGTTGCAAATAACAGATAATGATGTAGCTGATTTTCAATCTCAGGTTAATAACTTGAAATCCGAACTAGGTAGTTCAAATTAGGTCAGTCTATCCTGTAATTACTTAGTATTAGGCTGGTGATGGCTTTACGAACGTAAGCGAGTAAAGCGTTTCCGGCATTCACTCCGATTCTGTTCTGGAAACTAAGAACAAATACATTGTGCTGATGACCAGTAGGGGCGTATTGCTTACGCCCTTATAAAATTAAGTTCTATAGCATTGAACGTTCGATGTTGGGCGTATGCAATACGCCCCTACGATGTTTTTTATCGTTTCCCTGCCTTAAATTAATAGTCCTTATGTCCAAACATGGCGCTGAGCATTGTCGGGTAATTTATTAAAAATCGGATGTTTAGCGATGCCATAGTGCTCAGGATAATAGACTCCGCCTAAATATAAGCCGTCAGGAGGCGCGGTAATACCACCTAATTTTCGATCCTTAACTTCCAGCAAATGTTGTGTCCAATCTATAGGTTCTTTGCCTGAGCCTATCGCCATCAATACCCCTGCAATATTTCTGACCATGTGATGCAAAAACGCATTGGCTGAGATATCGATAATCACTTTCTCGTCTTCTCGGTAAACATCAATAAAATACATGGCTCGACAGGGGCTTTTTGATTGACAGCCTTGCGCTCGGAACGAAGAAAAATCATGTTGGCCGATTAAGTGCTGAGCGGCTTGATGCATGAGGTCTGCATCTAAAGGCGCGTGACACCAAGTGACTTGCTTACGTAAGAGTGCTGATTTAATGGGGCGATTTAAAATAACATAGCGATAAAAACGGGCGATGGCACTGTAACGCGCATGAAAGTCGTCTATGGCCCATTGAGCCCAAGTAATTCTGACATCATCAGGTAAATAACTATTTCCACCTAACATCCAAGTATGAATATCACGCTGACTGGTAGTGTCAAAATGTATGACTTGTTCTAAAGCATGGACGCCAGTATCGGTTCTGCCCGCGCAGATTACGGTGACTGGATGATTAGCAATTTTAGACAAGGCTTCTTGTAGTACTTGTTGAACGCTACTGTGTTGTTTTTGCCATTGCCAGCCTGAATAAGTGCTACCGTCGTACTCAATGCCTAAGGCTATGCGGGTTTTATTCATGAATATAAACCTTAATGCCCACTGCAATACGGTTAAAAAGTTCTACCAGATCATTATTTTTCATACGAATACATCCATGTGATTGGGGGCTGCCTGTAACTGTGTCATCAGGGCTGCCGTGAATATAAATATAACGCCATGTACTGTCAACGTTACCATAACGATTTTTATGAGGTTCCAAACCACCTAGCCAAAGTATGCGCGTTAATATCCAGTCGCGATTTGGATGGAGTTGGGCTAGTTCAGTGCTATAAATTTCACCTGTAGGTCGCCTGCCTATAAAGATGCTATGCAAAGGTTGATTCGCACCAATTTTAGCTCTTATGTTATGCCAGCCACGTGGCGTACATTCGCTGCCTTTTAATTCACCCGCGCCATTCTTTGCAGTGGATATCGGGTAGCTTATTATTTTTTTACCTAGCTTAAACACAGTCAGTTGTTGACTGGCGATATCGATATCAAGAAATTCTGGGGTGTTACTATGTAGTTTTTGGGTCATTTAATGTGCCATTGCTATAGGGTGGATAAGCAAAGCGCATCCACCATTAATGCTAGAAGCGAGTTGCTTATTCACCCTATTTTTTGTTTTTACATGCACTCTAGTCGGGTGTGCAAACAGCTTTATCGTTTGCCCAGCATTTGTCGATTAAGTGGTGGGCAGAAATGAGACTTTGAAAGTATTATGATTTTAGCTTACCCATTTGTAAACATAGGTATCTACACAAGTTTCTTATCGACGTGGAAACGATAAAAAATACCGTAGGGGCGTATTGCATACGCCCAACATTGAAAGTCCAATGTTATAGAGCTTATTTTATAAGGGCGTATGCAATACGCCCCTACGATCTTCACCACAATGTTATCGTTCTCGCGTGGGAATGCTAACCATTATTTGTGTAGATACCTATCGCTAAAGAGGCGGACATAAAAAGAATACTTTCACAGTCTCAAATTCATTGCCCCTCTACCTAAACTCAATCACGACCATAACAAGCTCTAGCTCTTTTTGTGGTATATTATAAACAATACTGAGGATTTATAAGTATTTGGAGTTTAATTCATATAACTATCGCTATAAACCCACTACCAATTCAATCAAAAGAGCCTCAGTCTCGCGATTCATAAACAGTGTTATCGCTGCAGTCCCAAACACTGTCTTTATCAATAACGGTTAGTCAAAGCTACACACATCATCAACCGTTACTGACTATTTTTATCCCAATCTAACAGCCTTTCACAGAGACCAATACATGCCATTTACCAAACTCGGTTTATCAGATCCACTATTACGTGCTATTGCTGATGCCGGTTATACCACACCTTCTCCCATCCAATTACAAGCAATACCTGCTGTTTTAAATGGCCATGATTTATTGGCTGCTGCCCAAACGGGTACTGGTAAAACCGCTGGTTTTGCTCTACCCATTTTGCATCGTTTGTCACAACATAATTATGGTGCAAATCGTCCTGTTCGGGTGTTGATCTTAACACCGACTCGTGAATTGGCTGCTCAGGTAGGTGAGTCCGTCAGTCAATATGGCGCGCATTTACATCCACGGTTAAAAACCGAAGTGGTGTTTGGGGGGGTTAAGATTAATCCACAAATGATGCGTTTGCGGGGTGGAGTTGATGTGTTGGTCGCTACACCGGGTCGATTGTTGGATTTAGTGGGGCAGAATGCGGTTAAGTTAGATAAAGTAGAAACATTGGTCTTGGATGAAGCCGATCGTATGTTGGATATGGGCTTTATACGTGATATTCGTAAAATCATTGCCTTGTTACCTAAAAAACGTCAAAACCTTTTGTTCTCTGCAACGTTTTCAGAAGACATTCGTAAGCTCACTACGGGTTTATTGGTCAATCCTATTAAGATAGAAGTCGCTGCAAGAAACACGGCTGCAGAAACAGTTGAACAACTTGCGTATCTTTGTAATAAAGCTAATAAAGCCGAATTACTTTGCCACTTAATAAAAACTAATGCTTGGCAGCAAGTGTTGGTTTTTACGAGCACTAAACATGGTGCTAACCGTTTAACCGAAAAGCTCAATAAAATTAATATTAAAGCCGCAGCTATTCATGGTAATAAGAGTCAAGGGGCAAGAACCAGTGCTTTGTCTGGTTTTAAGGCGGGTGAAATTAGAGTGTTAGTCGCCACTGATGTGGCTGCACGAGGTATTGATATTGCTTTGCTGCCGTATGTTATTAACTATGAATTGCCCAGATCACCTGCTGATTATGTGCATAGAATTGGTCGTACGGGTAGGGCAGGGGAAGAAGGTCAGGCTATTTCCTTAGTGTCTCATGATGAAGTCGGTGCTTTACGACAGGTTGAGAAATTAATTGGTAAAGCCATTAAACGTGAGCAAGTTGAAGGATTTGAACAAGCTGCTGTTGCTCCGCCGATGCCGCCTGAACCACCGCGAGCGCCACGTCCACCCAGAAATAATAGTCAGGCGCATAAGCCTTCTGGTAATGCTAAGCCAAAACCAAAAACTTGATTTGAGCAAGCAACTCTCTAGTCGAGAACTTGCCGAGCTCGTCCTACAAATAAAACAGTGGGGTTTGGAGTTAGGCTTTCAACAAGTCGGTATTGCTGATACTGACTTATTGGTTGCCGAAGCTCATTTGCATAATTGGTTAGCAAAAGGCTTTCATGGCGACATGGATTATATGCAGCGTCATGGAATTAAGCGCAGTCGTCCTGAGTTATTACATGAAGGCACCTTGAGGGTCATTTCTGTCCGTATGGATTATTTGCCTGAGACTAGAGAAGTCCTGCAGCAATGTTTAGAAGATCCTACCTCTGCTTATATATCACGGTACGCCTTGGGTCGCGATTATCATAAAATGCTGCGCAACCGTTTACAGAAACTCGCTGATAAAATACAAGCAGAATTTAAAGCTGATGCTGAACCTTTAAAAATGCGGGCTTTTGTTGATAGCGCACCGGTATTAGAAAAGGCTTTGGCCGAAAAAGCAGGTTTGGGTTGGATAGGTAAGCATTCAAACTTAATAAATCGTAAAGCAGGTTCATGGTTTTTTTTGGGTGAGTTATTTACTGATTTGCCATTACCCATCGATGAGCAAACGTCTGAGCATTGTGGGGTTTGTAATGCCTGCTTGGATGTCTGTCCTACTCAGGCGATAGTCGCGCCTTATCAAGTTGATGCTCGGCGTTGTGTGTCTTATTTGACCATTGAATTGCATGGGTCGATTCCTGTCGAGTTAAGATCTTTAATCGGTAATCGTATTTATGGCTGTGATGATTGCCAGATTATTTGTCCATGGAATCGTTTTGCAAAAATAACGGCAGAACAGGACTTTAATCCTAGGCAGCAATTAAATAGTCAGCAATTATTGGCGGTTTTTGCGTGGACTGAGGCGCAGTTTCTGGCAAAAACTGAAGGTTCTGCGATACGTCGTATTGGTTATGAGCGTTGGTTAAGAAATATAGCGGTTGCCTTAGGGAATGCGCCTTGCTCAGTGCTTGTTATTGAGGCACTAACTGATAAATTGAATTATCCGTCTGAACTCGTCAAAGAGCATGTGTTATGGGCGTTGGAGCAGCAACAACAAAAGCGTGGATCAATGTAGGGGAGTTGTAATAACTTTACTATAAAATGAGTACGCGCTAAAAATCAATACAGTACTTCGTTAAGCATAAGAGTTGGATCATGAGTAAACAAAAGTTATCGTTGCAAGAACAATTATTAAAGTCTGGTTTAGTAAGTTCTGCTAAAGCTAAAAACATTAAATCTGATAAATATAAGCAAGAGCAACTAAAGCGAAACAATAATATTGCCGTCGTTGATGAAGCTAAAGAGTTAGTACAAAAAGCCTTGGCGGAAAAAGTCGAAAGAGATAGAGAATTAAACTTGCAGATTAAGCAGCAAGAACAACAAAAACAGCTGCAAGCACAGATTAAGCAATTAATTGATCTTAATAAACAACCTCAAGATGCTGATGGTTTTGCTTATAATTTTACCGATGATAATAAAGTTAAAACCCTGTATGTCTCAGAAAATATGCGAGATTCTATTATCAAGGGGCGTTTAGCGATAGTAAAGTTGGCTAATAAATACGAGGTGGTCGCAGCAGACGTCGCACATAAAATTAGTCAGCGAGATGCGGCTAGTGTGATTGTATATTATGAACAGGGTGCTGAGACTTCTGACACAAAAGAGGATCCGTATGCGGCTTTTGAAGTTCCTGATGATTTGATGTGGTGATGGGTTTCACGTTGCTATCGTTTCCGGCAATACAAGTAGTGTCTATGCCGGAAACGCTTTACTCGCTTATGCTCGAAAAGCCTTATTCCGGCCTACAACTGAGCGAATCTGTCGCTCCTATAGTTATGTAGGTCGGGTTAGCGATAGCGTAACCCGACAGGATGCGCAGGAAATGCTTGGCTTACGCTATCGCTACGCCAAGCAACAAAACTCGTGAGTTTTGACTCCATTGCAAAGGTTTGTAGGCGTCGGGTTAGCGATAGCGTAACCCGACCTACATCAAAGTTTAGCTTTGGGAATGATGGAAAATCAGCGGCTAACTTTATTAAGGTAAATCAATAGCTTCGGTTACTTTATTATAATCAACACCTACGCTGACTATGAAACTGGTAGCTTCTTCTATATTCATGGCTGATGTTTTTAATTTGGACTTATCGACTATCACTGTAAATCCTGAAGTAGGATTTGGAGAGGTGGGGATAAATAATACATATTTATTTTCATGTTTATTAGTGACATAAGCTGGCACCCAAATTCCTTCTTTGGGATATTCAACATACACCACTTCCTTAGCCATCGTTTGTTCCCGAGAAGAAAACATATTAATGACTTTTTTTAGTACGCGGTAAATGGTGTTTAAAAAAGGAATTCTAGAAATAACATTATCAAAAACATTAATCACCCAAGAGCGACCTTTTTTAACGATGGTATTGCCTATAGATATTAAAAGTACAAAGCTGACTACGAAAACGATGGCTGTATAAAGATAGCTATCAGCAAAACCATAAACTACTTGAAATAAATCAGAAACTAAGCTTTGCACAAAGAAGATAATCTGTAAAACAATCACTATGGGTATAACAGCAAAAACGCCAATCAGAAAGTCATTCAAGATTTTTTTAATATAATCATTCATTTTTATGTCCTATTCATTTTTTTATTCTTATATTGAATTAATTATCTGTTTGGCTACAGATAATCAAAGGAAGGGTTATATAACATTTTCTTAGTTAAATAACCATCTATTCGGATAAAAATTGAGTGGAGATACTGATCATTATCTGAAAGCCATTCGTACATTAAAGATAGAAAAACATCGTAGGGGCGTATTGCATACGCCCATTTATCTAAAATTCAATGTTATAGGGTTTAATGTTATAAGGACGTATGCAATACGCCCCTACTGGCTAGCCCCGAGCTTATTTTGGATTAACTGGTTGAGGCTGTAACTTCCAAATTTCATTGTTATATTCATTGATAGTACGGTCAGTAGAAAATTTACCACTGTTCGCACAGTTTATGATGCTCATTTTAGTCCAAAGCTCTTGGTCTCTATAAGCCTCTTCAACGCGCTTTTGCGCATCAATATAACTTCTAAAATCGGCGATAGTCATCCAGGGATCATTTGGGCTCTTGATAGAATTAATTACTTCATCAAATATACCGGGTTCAAATTGATTGAAGTGCCCAGATTCTAAGAGATGTAAAACCTGTTGTAGGTCATTGTCATGGTCGATAATAGCCAGCGGATTATAGTGCTTGCGTCTTGATTCAATTTGCTCTTCTGTTAAACCAAATAGAAAAAAGTTCTTGTCGCCGACTTCTTCTCGAATTTCAATATTAGCACCATCGAGCGTACCAATAGTAATGGCGCCATTCATCATAAGTTTCATATTGCCCGTGCCTGAAGCTTCTTTACCTGCTGTCGATATTTGCTCGGATAAATCGGCGCCTGGACATATTTTTTCCATAGCTGATACTCGATAATCTGCTAAAAACAGTAAGACTAATTTATCTCCTACCTCAGGGTCTGAGTTAATAACCTGAGCGACATTATTGATGAGTTTAATAACTTTTTTAGCCATGCGATAACCAGGTGCTGCTTTACCGCCAATTAACACACATCTTGCTACCCAGTTTTCTGTATTGCCTTTTTTGATGAGGTTATAAAGATGAATCACATGCAGGACATTTAATAATTGGCGTTTGTATTCATGTATGCGTTTAACTTGCATATCGAAGATAGCATTAACATTTAAATGCAATTCGGTTTCATGATTAGCTTTTTTATAGTCGATTAAATTTTGTTTTGCAGTTTGTTTAATATCACGCCAGCGTTTTCTAAACTTTGCATCTTCAGCATAAGGTTCTAGTTTTTTTAACTGCGATAAATCAGTTATCCAGCCATCACCAATGGTCGCGCTTATTAAATCCGCTAATTCTGGATTACAGGCAGCTAACCAGCGCCTAGGTGTTACGCCATTGGTTTTATTATTAAACTTGTGTGGCCAAAAGGCATAAAAATCACTAAATAAGCCTTGTTGTAATAACTGGGTATGTAATTGTGCAACACCATTGACGGAAAAACTACCGACGATAGCAAGGTGAGCCATTCTGACCTGTTGCTCATAGCCTTCTTCGATAATAGACATTCTTCGTAATCTTTCGCTATCACCTGGCCAATGGCTAGAAACATCCGCCATAAAATGTGCGTTGATTTCGAAAATTATTTCCATCAATCTGGGTAATAAGCGTTGCATCAATTTTACAGGCCATCTTTCCAAGGCTTCTGGCAATAAGGTGTGATTGGTATAAGCCATGGTGTTTTTTGTAATAGCCCACGCATCATTCCAGCTTAAATCGTGATTATCAATTAGTAAGCGCATTAATTCAGCAATAGCAATGCTGGGATGGGTATCATTTAACTGAAAACAATTTTTTTCTGCAAAGCGTGCGAAATTATTTCCATGCACGCCTACCCAGTGGCCTAGTACATCTTGCAGGCTAGCCGAAGCTAGAAAGTATTGCTGGCGTAATCTAAGTTCTTTACCATTTTCGTTGGCATCATTTGGATATAAGACCATGGTAATATTTTCTGCAGTATTCTTAGCAGCCACTGCTTCTGCATAGTCGCCTGCATTAAATTCGTCCAGATTAAAATCTTCAGTCGCTACTGATTTCCATAAGCGTAAGGTATTAACGGTGCCATTTTGATAGCCTGGTATCGGGGTATCAAAAGGAACAGCTAATACATCAGACGTTTCTATCCAGCTATGACGGGTGTGCCCATTATAGTCAGTGATAGTTTCAGTGTGGCCGCCAAACTTGATTTTATGTGAGTATTCTAACCGCTCAATTTCCCATACATTACCATGACGTAACCAATGGTCGGGTTTTTCAACTTGTTCACCATTAACAATGGTTTGGGTAAACATGCCATATTCATAGCGTAAGCCATAGCCTAAAACAGGCAGTTGTAAGGTTGCACAACTATCTAAGAAGCAAGCCGCTAAACGCCCTAAGCCACCATTGCCCAAGCCCGCGTCTTGTTCGCTACTAATTAGTTCTTCTAATTCGATACCCAGATCATACATGGCCTTACTGACTGTATCGGTGACGCCTAAATTAAGCATTGCATTACTTAAGGTGCGACCCATTAAGAACTCCATGGATAAATAGTAGCCACGTCTACAGTCATTTTTACTATAAGTTTGATGCGAAAGATTCCAGTACTCCATTAAACGGTCACGGACAACCATGGATAACGCAGAGCCTGCATAAAAAGGCGAACGACAATTTTCATCTCGCCCTAGTAAATGCACATAATACTGTTTGAAATCATCAATGAAATCGTCTTTCTTATTACCTTTGTTAGGTAGGTTGGTGATAGATAGTTTAGGTTTGCTTTTAACGTATTTATTGGAGGGCATTGTTATATCCTAATAAAATATATTTCATTATCGATGGACTGGAACATAGTGTGTCCTTGAATCATTTCATTAGGACGCACGAGCAGAAAGATTTATAAGCTTGGGTCACATCATAACATTACTTAGTGGCCAAATGGTTACAGCTTTGTTCATCTAGTTACTTTTGTAAGTTGATGGTTTGCGAATTTAATAGATCCTAGTTTCTTTGTTATCAGCTTCATGCTTCGATTGCCTAGAGTTAAACTAATATTTAGATCGGAATAAGACCACCACACCTAGCCCGTGCTGGCGTTTCCTGCACTGGGTCTGAGGTGTGCCGGAAACGCTTTACTCGCTACGCTCCAAAAGTCTTATTCCGGCCTACAAAAAATCTTTTCAGCTTTAGGTGGTAACGCTACGCATGGGATTAATAAAATAATAATAAACACACCATATACCATGCTTATTCAATTGATTGAATTAAGCGTACTTATATATAATCATCGTAAATATGATGTTGATTATGATTTTGTGTATGTATTTATTAAACAAACAAACAAACAAACAAACAAACAAAGACTGATTACTCTAGTATTAGTTTTTTTGTGCTAGAAAGACTTTTAATGATTATGCGAGGTTTTAATGCTATTAATCCGCAAGTCTCAGTTGTCAATAATAAAGGGTGTAACATCGCATGACATTTTTTCAGTTTGATAAGCTTGATACTACTCTAATTTATACTGCTACTTATCAGCCGACTTGGGTGTTTATTTCGTTCGTGGTGACGGTGCTTTCAACTTATGCCGCTTTAGGTGCTACTTTTCAAGCACAATCTCAAACTAACTTTTCTACTAAATTTCTTTGGGTTTTAATTAGTGCCTTTACCTTTGGTGTGGGTATCTGGGCTATGCATTTTATTGGCATGCTCGCTTTAAAACTGCCTTGTCATGTGCGCTATGATTTATCAGAAACCTTGCTATCCATTATTCCCAGTATTTTGGTTTCTGGCTTAGTATTTGGTGTCGATAGCTTTGCAAAGAATCAACTAACTCACGGTTTAAATAGTCTGTTTTTGGCTTTGGGTGTTGCCTTAATGCATTACTCCGGCATGGCCGCCATGCTTATGGAGGCTGAAATTCGTTATAGCCCTGAGCTATTTACAGTCTCTATTCTGGGTGCTATCGGCTTAGCTTATTTAGCGCTTAGGATTAAAGCGAGCGCCAATTCTAATAATAAAGCTCGTACTTTGGGTGTTGCAATTGTGATGGGTTCTGCAGTCTCTGTTATGCATTATTCGGCTATTGCTGCGACTTTTTTCATAAAAAACCCTAATAGTCGTTCTGGAGATTTACCTGTTAATTTAGACTCAGTTGCGATTTTGGTCACAGTAATAACAAGCTTTATTGCCTTACTATGTTTAACTTTAGCGAGTTATTCGCGCAGTAAAGAAACTAAAAATCAATTAATGTTCAGTGAAGAACGCTTAATGTTTGCCTTGGAAAGTTCAGGTGATTGTATCTGGCAATGGAGTCTACTTTCGGATGAGGTCATGTTCTCCAGTACTTGGGTGAATAAATTGGCTTTTACCGAAGAGAGTGTTTTTACAACAGGTCAAACCTGGTTAAATAATATTCATCCGGATGATTTAGAGACTGTTAAATTATCAATTGAACAGTGCTTTTCGGGAGAAACGCCTGCATTTTATTCAGAACATCGTCTGCGCGGCAAGCAGGATTGGCTATGGGTATTGAGTCGCGGCAAGGTGGTCATGCGTGATAAAGATAATAAGCCGACAGAAATGCTCGGTACCTTAATCGATATTAGCGAACGTAAAGAATTTGCCCGTGAAATTGAATATTTGGCATTTTTCGATTCCCTAACGGGTTTACCTAATAGGCGCATGTTTTTAGATCGACTAAAACAAGGTCTAGTTGATATAAAACGTAAACCTCAGTGTAGCGCAATTATTTTTATTGATTTAGATCGGTTTAAATCTTTTAATGACAAGCATGGTCAAGATAATGGTGACTTATTACTACAAGAAATTGCGAATCGTATCAAGACGAGTGTTCATGATTACGATGTAGTCGCGCGCTTAAGCAGTGATGAATTTGTTGTTATGCTAAATCTGTTAGATAACGATCAGGATAAAGCCACCTTAGAGGCTGAGAGTTTCAGTAAACCCCTATTAGCTAGCATTAATAAGAAATATAATTTAGTGGGTTACGAGCATCAAATTTCAGCGAGCATGGGTGTTTATGTCTTTGATGAGCGTGAAGAAAATATTGAAGATATACTCAAATATGCTAATACCGCCACTTATCATGCCAAAAAACAGGGCGGCAATAGTATTTGCTTCTTTAATCTTGACATGCAAAAACTGATTAATGATCGTTTGAAGCTAGAAGAAGATTTACAGGTCGCCATTGCAGGCAATCAGTTTGAATTACATTATCAAGCACAGTTTAAAAATCAATTAGGCATCATTGGGGCTGAAGTTTTAATACGCTGGCGTCATCCTGTTCGGGGTTTAGTATCGCCTTATGAGTTTATCCCTATTGCCGAAGAAACGGGCTTAATTTTACCGATAGGTCGTTGGGTTTTGAATGTGGCTTGTGATCAAGTTAGGCATTGGCAAACTAACCCAGCGATGCAGCATTTATCTTTAGCCATCAATGTCAGTGCGAGGCAGTTTCAAGAAGCTAATTTTGTACAATCCGTAACTGATGCTATTCAGGGTGATCCGCTCATAGGCAATAAAATAAAACTCGAATTAACTGAAAGCTTATTGATAGAAAATATAGATGAAACTATTGAGAAAATGAAGGCCTTAATAGCGTTGGGCGTGAAGTTTTCTATGGATGATTTTGGCACAGGCTATTCAAGTTTGTCTTATTTAAGCAAGCTACCTTTTTCTCAACTTAAAATAGATCAATCATTTGTTCGTAATATCGGCATTAACGATTTGGACAATAATATTATTAAAACCATTATTGGTATGGGTGAAAGTCTCAATATGAGAGTAATAGCCGAAGGTGTAGAAACGCCCGCACAGCGCGAGTTTTTATTGCAGCATCTATGTGATTATTTCCAAGGTTATTTGTTTAGCAAACCGCTAGTATTAAATGAATTTGAAGATTTAGTGATCTCGCAAGGTGGGGGGCAATAAATTATCTAATGATTAGGTGCGCGATCTGTTCTTTCGAAGCCTGAAAGATAATCTGTTCGGACAAACAGCTGACTGTAGGCCGGAATAAGACTTTACGAGCGTAGCGAGTAAAGCGTTTCCGGCCTAACAAATGCTGAGTTAATGTAGATCGGGTTAGCGATAGCGTAACCCGACCGATTTATCGCTTTTTTAAAGATCCTATCAGCATGTGTGCCATTTTCTTTGCTTTGGTCTTTAAATAAGCGGCATTATCTTCATTAGCGACAACTTCAACTGGAATACGTCCTTCGACATTAATACCTAGTTTTTTAAGGTCGTCTATTTTCTTGGGATTATTGGTTAATAATTTGATTGATTTAACTTGTAGGCTTTCTAAAATTAAAGCAGCGATACTGTATTCACGCTCATCAGCAAGATAACCAAGGTGTATATTGGCATCCACGGTATCCATGCCTTGGTCTTGTAAATTATAGGCTTGAAGTTTTTTTAATAAACCGATGCCTCGACCTTCTTGGCGTAGATAAATCAACACGCCGAAACCCGCATCATTAATAAGTTGCATAGCCATGGCCAGTTGCTCGCCGCAATCACAACGCCTAGAGCTAAGTACGTCACCGGTAAAGCATTCAGAATGTATGCGCACGGGAACATGTTCTTGATGTAAAACATCACCCTTAACTAGGGCTATATGCTCTTTGTTATCAATGCTATTGCTATAATAATGCAGAATAAATTCACCGTGCTCAGTAGGCAGCGGTGTTTGTACTAAATCATTTACTTGTGCTTTCACGTCTATTACTAATCCATAGTCGGGTTTACACTCATGTAGGGGTGCTGAGTGTGGTGGTTGTGTGTCTTAATGTATTTAAGAGGATATTATCGACTATTTTACATGACAGCTAAGAATAATGTTGATGAAGCTTAACTTTGCATTGTAATATTCAAGAACTATTTTCTGTTAAAGTTCCGATATGAAATCTGATAGTCTAGTCATTAAACAGCGCTATGATCGAATCGCTCCTTATTATGATGATCTTTTAGCCGTTAACGAAGGTTTGTTTTATAGACGATGGCGTAAGAAATTATGGGCTAAGGTCGAAGGCATTCATATTCTGGAAGTGGGTGTTGGTACCGGTAAAAACTTTGATTATTATCCTATAAATGCGCAAATTACGGCGATTGATTTTAGTCCAGAAATGCTAACGCAGGCCGAGTATAAAAAAATCAGAAAAGCAGTTACTGTCACGCTTAATTTAATGGATGTTCATTCCATGATTTATGCAGATAATAGTTTTGATGTTGTAGTATCTACGTTTGTTTTTGGCTCAGTGGCATCGCCATCCAAAGGTCTAAAAGAGTTGTATAGAGTTTGTAAACCCGGTGGAAAGGTTTTGCTGTTGGAGCAAGTTGTTAGTTCTAAGTCTTCACTGGCCATGCTTATGAACATGATTAATCCTATTGTGCGGGTTATTATGGGCGCTAATATCAATAGAAGTACTCTAAAACATATCAAATCATCTGGCTTTACTTTTGTAAATATAGATGCTGATAGTGGTCATTTAATTAAATTGATAGAGGCAATAAAATAACTGAGTTCGATCTGTATTTCAGTTGATAATTATTTTAAAAATCTCCCTAGCCCCCTTTTACAAAGAGGGGGAGATTGATTTTTTTTTGATTATTTACGTTAAAACTACACGTTAGGCGCGCATTGAGACTGTGAAAGTATTCTTTTTATTCCCCTCTTTAGCAAAGAGGGGTTAGGAAAGATTTGAACTATTAAAAAATTATTATTAAATATCAATAATCTATGACTTAATAAAATCCCCCTCGATCCCCCTTTTACAAAGGGGGAAGCTAAAGTCATAATACTTTCACAGT
>CAIZMK010000165.1 GCA_903934035.1 uncultured Methylococcaceae bacterium | reverse complement strand
TAAGTAGTAGCGCGAAAGTTATCCGGAAGTAAATTTATTGTGTCAAACTTTCAATAATTGCCATAACAGACAAAAATAGGTTACCAACTGAAATTCATAGCCAAACTAAGTCCAGAAGAAGAAGCAACCCTGACTGAAGCTTATAGGAACCATCCCTTATTTCGGACTAGACAACGGGCGCATGCTATTTTGTTGAATAATAGGGGCTATGCAATTACCCGCCTGAGCGAGCTGTTTGAAAGCCAGCATGAGACAGTCAGTTCGTGGTTAAGTAAATGGGAAACAGAAGGGTTGATAGGCCTTTATGATTGTCCTCGAAGTGGTAGGCCGACGCGCTTTACCGAAAAAGAACAAGCTATTTTTTTGGGCTACGTTGATGAAAATCCGCATCAAGCCAAAGCTGCTGCTGCGCGTTTACAGAAGGAAACCGGCAAAGAGGCTAGCCTTGACACCTTCAAACGGGTTTTAAAAAAAAGATTACACCTGGAAACGTTGCCGACAATCCGTTAAGGGAAAACGCAATGAGGCAAACTTCCAGCAAGACAAGGAATATCTGCGGTCATTGAAACAGCAGGAGGATAAAGGGGAAGTGATGCTTTACTATTTTGACGAATCAGGTTTTAGCACTACGCCTTGTGTTCCTTATGGATGGCAACGGATTGGCGAAACACGGCAAATACATTGTCATCGCAGTAAGCGCATGAATGTACTGGGTTTTATAAACCGTCGCAATGAACTGTTTTTCAACACAGCAGAGCAATCAGTGACAACTGAGATCGTTGTGAAAATCTTTGATGCCTTTACTGAAGACTATGCCCATAAATACGAAAAAACTAAAGTGCCTTGCTTCGTTGTGTTGGATAACGCCTCTATCCATCGCAGCGGTGCATTTAAGGCGCAGTTAGAAAAATGGCAACAACGCGGTGTTTCCTTACATTTTCTTCCGCCTTATAGTCCTGAGTTAAATCTGATCGAAATACTCTGGCGTAAAGTTAAATACGAATGGTTGCCGCTTGATGCTTATCAAAGTTACGCTCATTTGAAAAAACGGGTATTGGAGATCCTTAGCAATGTGGGTGAAAAACTCCATATAACTTTTGCATGACTACTTATATCCTCAGTGATTGCAATACGCACCATTTTATTGAGTAGCGTCTTTATGGTCATTTGCTCTATATCAGTGATACTTGGAAAATCTAATAACTCCATAAGAGTTATCGCACTATAAGCGCATTGATTAATAATTACATGCCGATGATTACCTTAGTGTCTAATAAAAACGGCTTGATGTGAAATACAGTGGGTAATCAAATTTCAGCTTCCCACAAAGAAAATAAATCATGTTGATAAAATTATTGATATTGCGATAGCCTCTAGCTCGCCGCTTAGCCAGCTGAATCTTACTATTGATGCCTTCAAGAATACACATTAGTAATGTGCGACTCAGCGAAATGAACAATTCCAGACCAATGTGCGCGAACCGTATTAGCAAACTTCATAAATGCTGGAATTTTGGCAGCGTCTATTTCGGCACACCATTGCTTGAGAAAAGCGTCCGCAGCTGATTTGTTGGGCATTGCCCAGAGATCATTGAACAGCACTTTTAAGCGGTAAGCTTCTCCCAGTGTGGGGTACAGTTTAATCATTTCATCCAACGCTT
>CAIZMK010000164.1 GCA_903934035.1 uncultured Methylococcaceae bacterium | reverse complement strand
TCTACACAAATAATTGTTAGCATTCCCACGCGCGAACGATAACATTGTGGTGAAGATCGTAGGGGCGTATTGCATACGCCCTTATAAAATAAGCTCTATAACATTGGACTTTCAATGTTGGGCGTATGCAATACGCCCCTAAGGTGATTTTTATCGTTTCCACGCCGATAAGAAACTTGTGTAGATACCTATGTTGTTAAAGAGGGGGGCTGAATAATGACGGCTAGTGCAATTTTGCGAGTAAAGTCACTTTCTAAAAAACAGCAAATCGTCATGGCTTACGTTTTAAGGATGGTGTTTTACTGGGACTTGGTTAGAATATTGCCTATCCCAGCTTAAATTCACTGCCTTCAGTTAATGATTAGGAAAAAAAGCGTTGCAATTGTAGACCGGAATAAGACCACGCTAGCGCAGCGCGTGGTGGCGTTTCCGGCACAGGAGTAATGCCTATGCCGGAAACGCTTTACTCGCTTACGCTCGAAAAGCCTTATTCCGGCCTACAAATGGGCAGTGTGCCTCAGGTCGGGGCAAGTAGGGATAAAATTCACAGCATTGATGTAATAAAACTCGCCGGCTTTTATCGGTCACAGGAGCAACAAATGAATATTCATGAGTATCAGGCTAAGCAGTTGTTTCAACAGTATGGAATTGCTATACCCGAGGGTCAATACGCTGCTACGCCAGAAACTGCGCTACAAGTTGCCCAAGATTTGGGTGGTGAAGGTTGGGTGGTTAAAGCTCAGGTTCATGCCGGTGGTAGAGGTAAAGTGGGTGGCGTAAAGCTAGCAAAATCTCTTGCTGAAGTCACTGAGTTTAGTCAGGCTTTATTAGGCCAGCGCTTGGTTACCATTCAAACAGATAGTTTTGGTTTACCTATTAACTCTCTGTTGATAGAAAAAATCTATCCGATAAAACGCGAGTTATATTTAAGCTTAGTTGTCGATAGAGGTAGCGAGCGTATTATTTTTATCGCCTCAGCAGCGGGCGGCATGGATATAGAAACTGTCGCACATGTAACGCCCGAACAGATCATCTCCGTAGCTGTGCATCCCGCTGCAGGCTTACAGGGTTATCAATGTCGAAAAGTCGCTTATGCCTTAGGTTTAAACGGCGCACAGATCAAAGCGCTTACTAAGATTATGCAGGGCTTGTATGATTTGTTTTTAGCTAAAGATGCCAGCCAAATTGAAATTAATCCGTTAATAGAAACGCATAGCGGCGATTTAATGGCTTTGGATGCTAAGATTAATTTTGATGATAATGCCGTGGCTTTGCATGCTGACATTTTAGCCATGAAAGATCCGTCTCAAGAAGATGACAAGGAAAATCTGGCTCAGCAGTTCGGTCTAAATTACATTACTTTAGATGGCAATATTGGCTGTATGGTGAATGGGGCAGGTTTAGCGATGGCAACTATGGACTTAGTTAAATTAAAGGGCGGATTGCCGGCTAATTTCTTAGATGTCGGTGGCGGCACTAATGTAGAAAAAGTCTGTGAAGCCTTTAAGTTAATTTTGTCAGATAGCAGTGTTAAAGCGGTCTTAGTGAATATTTTTGGTGGTATCGTACAATGCGATGTAATCGCGGCGGGAATCTTGGCAGCCATCGAACAAATTCACGTTGCCGTTCCGGTAGTGGTACGCTTAGAAGGCACTAATGCAGAACAAGGCCGGGCTTTACTAAGCAATACCGGTCTTAATATTTACGCAGCAGAAGATTTAGCCCATGCGGCAGAACAAGTCGTGGCATTGGCGGAGGCAGTATGAGCATTTTAATCAACAAAGATACTAAAGTTATTTGCCAAGGTTTTACTGGCAAACAAGGCAGTTTTCATTCTCAGCAAGCCTTAGATTATGGAACTCAATTAGTCGGTGGTGTGACGCCTGATCGAGGTGGTGAAGAACATTTAGGTTTGCCAGTATTTAATACTGTTCAAGCAGCAGTTGATAGCACGGGAGCGACTGCTACAGTGATTTATGTGCCGCCTTTTTATGCAGCTGATGCCATATTAGAAGCAGTTGATGCGGGCATAGAATTAATAGTGTGCATTACTGAAGGCATACCTATTTTACAAATGTTGCGTGTTAAAGCCGCTATGGCAGGCACCGGTTCATTATTAGTGGGCCCAAATTGTCCCGGCGTGATTACCCCAGGAGCCTGTAAAATTGGTATTATGCCCGGTAAAATCCATCTGCCCGGTGTCATTGGTATTGTGTCACGCTCGGGTACCTTAACGTATGAATCGGTACATCAAACTACAGCGCAAGGTTTAGGGCAAAGTACCTGTGTTGGCATCGGTGGTGATCCAATACATGGTATGAATTTCGTGGATGTCTTAGCGCGTTTTCAAGCCGATGAGCAAACTAAGGGTATCGTCATGGTTGGTGAAATAGGTGGCACAGAAGAAGAAGCTGCTGCCGACTATATTAAAGCCCATGTCACTAAGCCAGTAGTTGCCTACATTGCCGGACAAACAGCACCCGCTGGTAAACGTATGGGTCATGCTGGTGCTATAGTTACTGGTGGTAAAGGTACCGCAACAGGTAAAATTGCTGCCTTAAAAGCAGCGGGTATTGAAGTGGTTAATGCACCGACTGACATCGGTGTGGCTATGAAGGGTTGTTTGTAAAATGAGTTTGTAGGTCGGGTTAGCGATAGCGTAACCCGACACAATGCGCTACGAAATGTCGGGTTACGCTATCGCTAACCCGACCTACTATTTTTTCTCGCATACTCATTTGAGTATCGAGGTTGTTGTTTCCCCATCCAATTGCAATTAAATGTCATCAAGCAAACAACGTATAGCATCACTACCTTATTTTACTGATAGTTCTTTATTGTTTTCTGCCATTGCCCAGCGGTCTTGGTCGGTTTTTTTGGATAGTGGTTATCCTTACAGTACTCAAGGTCGCTACGATATTATCGCTGCAGACCCCATTTGCACACTGGTAACGCATGGTGATAAAACGACCATTAGTCGTGATGATGTCGTATTTGTCTCTGAGCAAGATCCTTTTGCTTTGGTTAAAGAGCAGTTATTGCCAGAGTTAACAGGATTTGCTGAACTGCCTTTTAACGGCGGCGCTATCGGCTATTTTTCTTATGATTTGGCGCGTCGTTTAGAAAACTTACCGGTTATTGCTGAAGATGCAGAGCAGATTGCCGAAATGGCTATTGGCATTTATCAGTGGACACTGATCGTCGATCATCAACAACAGCAAAGTTTTCTTGTTGGACAAGATTGTAAAGAAAGTCTATGGCAAAGTTTAATTTTACAGTTTAGTCAATTGCCTACACCGAAACCACAAGCAGCGTTTACGGTGCAAAGTGACATTAGCTCGAATATGACGCAGGCTACTTACACGCAGGCTTTTGATCGAATTAAGCATTATCTTAAAGAAGGCGATTGTTATCAGGTTAATTTAACCCAGCGCTTTGAGGCTGATTGTGCGGGTGAGCCTTGGTCAGCTTATCTAAAACTACGTGAGCAAAATGCCGCTCCATTTAGTTGCTATCTTAACTTACCCGAAGTACAAATTTTAAGCTCATCACCCGAGCGGTTTTTAAAGCTCACTCAAGGTCAGGTTGAAACTAAGCCCATTAAAGGTACGCGTCCTAGAAAACAAAATGAGCTAGAAGATCAACAGCAAATAGCCTCCTTAGAAAATAGCGCTAAAGATCGAGCCGAAAATTTAATGATTGTTGATTTACTGCGTAATGATATTGGTAAAACTTGTGTCAAAGGCTCGGTTAAAGTGCCGGTTATTTTCGAGGTAGAAAGTTACGCCACGGTGCATCATTTAGTCAGTACCGTCACTGGCTTGCTGGCAGAACATCAACATGCTTTAGATCTATTAAAAAGCTGCTTTCCAGGCGGCTCTATTACTGGCGCCCCTAAGATTCGTTCTATGGAAATTATTGAAGAACTAGAACCGCATCGTCGCGGTGTGTATTGTGGCGCGATTGGATATATTGGTTTTAATGGCAATATGGATACTAATATTGCTATTAGAACGCTGGTACATGCTAACAACACCATACGCTGTTGGGCGGGTGGCGGTATTGTTCATGATTCAGTCGCCGAAGATGAATATCAAGAAAGTTTTGATAAAGCCGCCGCTATGCTCGCTTTATTAAGGCAAATGACGGTTTCGTGATTGTTATTAAATTAGGCGGCAGTTTAGCGCAGTCTGGGGTACTGATTAATTGCCTTAATAAAATACAAGAACGTTATCAGGGCAGAGCAGTGATCATCGTTCCCGGTGGTGGCGCTTTTGCTGATCAAGTACGACTCGCACAGCAGCAATGGCAGTTTGATGATGTTACTGCTCATCAGATGGCTATTTTAGCCATGCAACAAATGGCTTTAATGTTTAAAGGTTTGGTTCCTAATTGGATTATTGTCAGCAGTTTGTCGGAACTACAAACAGCCAAAGCTTTAAACAAAATTTTGATCTGGTCGCCTAATAGTGCAGAGTTAGATCAAGCAGGGATTCCTGCAACATGGGATATTACCTCAGATAGTTTAGCCGCTTGCTTAGCTAAACAAGTGTCCGCTACAGAGCTCATTCTGGTTAAATCAGCCGTTATTGATCCGCAAACTAGCTTAGAACAACTGGCAGCACAGCAGATTATTGATCAAGGTTTTTGTCAGCAGGTCCAAGATGAGGTGTTTAGGATACGGGTTGTTAATCAGCTGAGTTTTTAGTTGTGTATTGATGTTCTATAGGATAATGACATTTTGTCGTGTTGGCGCGAAGATAGCTTTTAATAACTGAACATGATTAATCCAACTTTCAATCCCAATCACTCCCTACCGATTTTATACAGTTTTCGACGCTGCCCTTATGCGATGAGAGCGCGTTTAGCTATTGCTTACGCTGATGTTTCTGTGGAACTAAGGGAGGTGGAATTGCGGAATAAACCGCAGGCTATGTTGTTGATTTCGCCTAAAGCTACGGTGCCTGTTTTGCAACTTGAGAACGGCAGGGTGCTGGATGAAAGTTTGGATATTATGTTGTGGGCTTTACAACAAAATGACCCTGAGCATTGGCTTAATGCCGCGGGCTTAGATCATGCGAAAGCGCTAATTCAGCGTAATGATGAGCCGTTTAAATATTATCTGGATCGCTATAAATATGCAGATCGTTATCCAGCCTATTCTGAACTTTATTATCGGCAGCAGGGTGAGTTGTTTTTGGTTGATCTTGAAGATTTATTAACTCAACATGCCTTTTTGTGTGGTGAGCATTTTTCGTTGGCAGATGCGGCTATCTTGCCTTTTATTCGTCAGTTTTGTGCGGTCGATCCCACTTGGTTTAAGGCTTCGCCTTATCCGTTTATTAGGCAATGGTTGAATAATTTTTTAGTTTCGTCATTATTTGACCAGGTGATGACCAAATATCCTTATTGGCAGGCGGGTTAGTGCTGGTTTTTGCATTTAAAAGTACTGAATTAAGTGAGAAAAACATCAATTTGCCCAACTGAGCATCAAATCGATAAAAAGAATATTCAGTTGACTTAAAAGAACATCAAATCGATGAAAAGAACATTCAGTTGACTTAAAAGAACATCAAATCGATAAAAAGAACATTCAGTTGCTCTAAAAGAACATTAAATCGATGAAAAGAACATTCAGTTGACCTAAAAGAACATTGAATCGATGAAAAGAACATCAAGTTGCGCCAAAAGTACATTA
>CAIZMK010000163.1 GCA_903934035.1 uncultured Methylococcaceae bacterium | reverse complement strand
TTATCCACTGAGCGCTGTCCATCAGGTTGCAAGACAGGTGAAATATCATTCGGACGTTGACTTAATAATCTCTCTTTGTAGGGATAGCCAAGAAACTTAACGGCAGCGGTATTACAATCAATATAACGACCATTTTTAGAGATCAGCATAGGCTCGGACATTTGCTCAAACAGCAAATGATAGTTGCGATCACTTCTAGGAACATTTAACCATGATGCATCAGATTGCCAGTCTCTCACCCATTTCAATACATTGTTGGCAGGCATAGGTTTAGCAATAGCATAGCCTTGAGCGACTTCACAACCAAAGCCCAATAAAATTTTACCATGCTCTACAGTTTCAACCCCTTCTGCAATCACTAGTTTACGCAAGTCTGTTACCAAATGTATCAGATGGTTTACCAATTTATAGTCTTGCTCAGAATGAGTGATACCCTTTATAAAACTTAAATCAATTTTTATGGCTTTAACGGGCAGCTTTCTTAAATGAGCGATGGATGAGTAACCGGTACCAAAATCATCTAAAGCAAATGCAATCCCTAAGGCATTACATTGATTGATAATATCTGTCACTTTGACGAAATCATCAATCACGCTAGATTCTAAAATCTCAAGCACTAAACTACCGGGTTTAAAGCCTGGCAGTTTCTTAAGTTCAGCTTGTAAACAATCAACAAAGTTAAGTTGCATTAATTGTCTTGCGTCAACATTCACACTTAAAGTCAACTCCAGCCCTTGTTGATGCCACTGGGCTAATTGAGTTAATGCCGTTTTAATAACCCAATTCCCTAACTCAATACCTAAGGGATTATTTTGCACAACAAATAAAAACTTCGAGGGCTCTAGCAGCTCAGTATGATTTTTATTCCATCTAATTAAGGCTTCAAACCCTAAAACCTGACCCGTGCGCATATTAACGATGGGTTGGTAATAGAGTTTAAATTCATCACGACTTAAACCTAACTGCATGGCTTCGATAGCATTATTACGGGTAATAATGGCTTGATCTTGGTTACGATCAAACAAGTGATAACAATTTTTACCTTGATGCTTAGCAACATACATTGCTTGATCGGCTCGACTTAAAATACTTGCCGCATCAATATCGTAACAATCAACATCTTCTGGACACAAGAAAACCCCGATACTAGCCGATACTTTTAAGGCAAGGCCTCTCAATGAAATCAAACTGTTACAGGCATTTAATAGGTAAGGAATAATGACATCAACATCATCTGAATGATTTAATGCTTCTAAAATAATGACGAATTCATCGCCACCTAAGCGCGCTAACGTGTCAGTATCACGAATAGCCTTTTTCATTTGCTGACTAATCGCTATCAAAAACTCATCACCGACATCATGACCATAATGATCATTAATAAATTTAAAGCCATCTAAGTCTACAAACAATACCGCAACAAAACCACCCTGTCGCTTAACTCGAATCATCGCTTGATTAATCCTATCCATTAACAACAAGCGACTAGGTAAACCCGTTAAATTATCATAATAAGCTAACTGTTCTAAGTTTTTAACGTCAGTAACATCGGTACCTAGCACAAAAAAACCTATAACCCGATCATTGACTATATCGGGTAGATATCGGGTTAGCGTATGAATTTTTTCACCGGTATTGGCATCAATCAGATAACGCTCAAAGCGCTGCTCTTTGCCATTAAGCGCACCCTCAATTTCAGATAACAAGCCGGTATAGATGTCATCGCCAAGTAAGTGATTAAGATGCTGACCTTTAATCTGTTCGGGTGATTTTCCAAACCAGCGCGAATAGGCATCATTACTAAACTGATTAATCAGTTGGCTATCCCAATAACCAATCAGCGCAGGCGTTTTATTAAGAATAAAGTTAAGTCGCTCGTTCTGTTCGATTAACATCTCATGTTGTGCTGCCTGTTCCAAAAACTGGGAGGGGCTTTTAGTCATACTACAACTCGATTGGGGAAAAATGCATTAATAGAGAAGGCGCATAGATAAAGCGCTTTTAGAAAAAGATCTACTGCTTGCTTGCTTGCTTGCTTGCTTGCTTGCTTGCTTGCTTGCTTGCTTGCTTGCTTGCTAGTGTTATTTTAAGTAAATAAATCATCAGTGTATCTCTAAATAATTCAATAATCATGCACGAATTTTAAAGGAAATGACTTATATACACAAATAGGGTGATAAACCCATTAATAGAGATCCGTCTTGAGATAAAAACATCGAGCAGTGTATTTCATTAAAACTAATTAGCAAGCAGCCTCGATCAAGCGCAAGCGATCAGCACAACCGCCTATCTTTAAACTTCATCCTGTGATTTAGAGTTAGCTCTAACAGGAAACAGCAGTAATTCATCAATACGACTATTCAGCCAAGTCGGCAGTTTTTCTAAAGTATCTTTTAACCAAGCCTCAGGGTTTAAGCCATTCAGTTTCGCGGTGCCCAGCAAGCTCTGAATAGCAGTTGCTCTTTGGCCAGCACGTTCTGAACCTGCAAATAGCCAGTTCTTTTTTCCTAGCGCGATGGGGGGGATGACGTTTTCAACTGGATTATTGTCAATGGGTAGATGGCCTGTTTAAGCATAGCGGATAAGGTTCACCCAGCGCCGCAAAGTGTAATCTATCGCTTTGACTGATGTACCTCCGCTAGCTGTTTTGGTACGAGCTGTCGTCAACCATTGATGCAACTCAGTTAATACAACACGTAGACTGGGATGAGTTACGAATCCCAGCAATCGGAGCTACATTGACAAACTTAGCTGGGTAGGCCGGAATAAGACTTTTCGAGCGTGAGCGAGTTGAGCGTTTCATACAAACACACCGCTCGCTTGTCCCACCGAGCACCGCAGTCATGTTGGGTTGCATGTTCTTCGCAACCTAACACCTACATGTGAAAATCTTGGGTTAACTATAGAGTCGTTAGTCCAACATTGCTCCCTTAATGAGGCAGTATGAAAAAAAGCTTCGCTAGCAACGCAATCGTACCTGCTGATAGTGCTATCGACATGCCGACCATCCAGCGTAACAATTTCAAGTCACCATTGATTTCAGTGTGCATTTCACGCATATCTGAACGTATTGTAGCCATATCAGTCTTGGTCGATAAGTCCTGCGCATTTGACGCGAGCACGTCCGCTAATGCTTCAGCTTCAGCCTTGGCATGCTCTCTAGGTATTCCGGTTTTTCTAACCGCTCAGTATATTTGAGCGTGTCGAATGTAATAGTCGTCATAACAACCCTCCTTTAAGTTAAGTTCGAAAGATAGGCATATGATATCAGATTGTCAAATCAATTCAGCCAATCTCAGGCGACTTGCTGTATTTCGATAGCCTTGTGTCAGAGTTAACTTAAAGGCGAATTAAACGCTGTAGGGGCAGGTCGAGACCTGTCCCTACAATACCTCAGTCTTGCTTAGCTTTTTCTTTTCCTGCTGGTTTAATCAAACGAATACCCAATTCTTTCAATTGTTCATCAGTGACTACCGCTGGAGCGCTGACTAACGGACAAGCTGCCGATTGAGTTTTAGGGAAGGCAATAACATCACGTATTGAGGTAGAGCCGGTCATTAACATAACCAAACGGTCTAAACCAAACGCTAAACCACCGTGGGGGGGCGCACCGTATTTTAAGGCGTCTAACAAGAAGCCGAATTTTTCTCTCGCTTCGTCTTCGCCTATACCTAAAATTTCAAATACGGTTTGTTGCATAGCCATGCGGTTAATACGAATAGAGCCACCACCGACTTCTGTTCCATTTAATACTAAGTCATAAGCGCGTGATAAAGCCGTACCTGGGTTAGCAATCAGCTCTTCTACCGAACAACTAGGCGCGGTGAACGGGTGATGAATCGCATTAAAGCGACCACTTTTCTCATCCCAATCAAACATAGGAAAATCAACAACCCAGACGGGTTTCCAATCACCTTGTAGCAAGTTAAGATCGTGCCCTAACTTAACACGCAAGGCCCCCATGGCTTCGTTAACAATGCTCGCTTTGTCAGCACCAAAGAAAATTAAATCACCGGTTTGAGCGCCGGTTTTAGCCAACACACTTGCCCAAACGTCTGCGGGTGCAAACTTAACGATAGGCGATTGCAAGCCATCGATGCCGGCGGCTAAATCATTGACTTTAATATAAGCCAAACCTCTAGCGCCATAAATGCTCACGAATTTAGTTAAGTCTTCGATGTCTTTACGACTTAAGTCACCCGCATTAGGAACACGCATAGCCACTACGCGCCCTTTAGGATCATTAGCGGGCGCAGAGAAGACTTTAAAGTCTACGTCTTTCATGTCTTCGGCAATGTCGACCAATTCCAACGGAATTCTTAAATCAGGACGATCAACACCATAACGCGAAATAGATTCTTGATAACTCATGCGCGGAAATTCAGCACCTAAGTCGACATCTATCACTTTCGCAAATAATTGTCTGATCATTTCTTCCATGATGATCATGATCTCGTTTTCATCCATAAACGAGGTTTCTATATCAAGCTGAGTAAATTCTGGCTGTCTGTCGGCACGTAAATCTTCATCACGAAAACAACGCACGACTTGATAATAGCGATCCATACCCGCAACCATCAACATTTGCTTATAAAGCTGTGGTGATTGTGGCAAGGCAAAAAAAGAATTTTCGTGAGTACGGCTAGGCACGATGTAATCCCTCGCACCTTCAGGGGTTGCTTTCGTTAAATAAGGCGTTTCAATTTCAAAAAACTCATTATCATCTAAGAAGTTTCTTAAAATGCGCGTTACATCACGACGTACTTTCATCTTTTCTTGCATGACTGTACGTCGTAAATCGATATAGCGATAACGTAAGCGCAATTCTTCGTTCACTTCTATCTCACTTTCGATTGGGAACGGAGGCGTTTCAGATTCATTTAAGACTTCAATGTCTTTAGCTAATATTTCAATCGCACCTGAATGCATATTAGCATTCAAAGTGCCTGCTGGACGATCACGGACTAGGCCTGTAATTTTAAGCACATATTCACTGCGTACTTGCTCAGCAATGGCAAAAGTCGCTTCGACATCAGGATCGACAACAACTTGCACCAAGCCGGCACGGTCACGTAAATCAATAAAAATAACGCCACCGTGATCACGGCGTCTGTGTACCCAGCCACAAATTGAAACGGTTTCACCTAGCTGTTGTGTATTTAATTCTCCGCACTTGTGGGTACGCATAATTTTCCCTGTGATGTATAGTTAAAATGAAAAGTAAAAAGGCTAAAGGCGCAAGGCAAAGCGTGTTTTTTCGCCCTTAGCCTTGTGCCTTGCACCTGCTTTATTAATTAATTTTTAGAGCTAGCGCTGCTTTCAGCTTTAGGTGTGCTAGCTTTTGGCGAGGCTTCGCCCGCCACGTTTTTCTTGGTGCCGCTCTTAAAATCGGTTTCATACCAACCCGTACCTTTTAGACGAAAGCCAGCGGCAGATATTTTTTTCATGAGTTCCGGCTTAGTACAGGCCGGGCAAATCAAAAGTGGCTCAGCATTGAGTTTTTGTAAGGCTTCATGCTCATGACCACAAGATTGACATTGATATTCGTAAATTGGCATTTACCACTCCGATAACAAAATAATAACTACAATAAGGACTGTATTTAGCTTTTCCAAGCACTTACTATAAAATAACCGGCTATTTTACAGACACAGCGCCAACAATGAAAACATTAACCATTACTCGTCCCGATGATTGGCATACTCACGTTAGAAACGGAGCACTTTTAAAAACCGTATTGCCGCATACTGCTAAGCAATTTGCCCGTGCGATTATCATGCCAAATCTAAAGCCACCAGTCACCACAGTGGCTCAGGCTTTAATCTATCAAGATGAAATATTGCAAGCACTGCCTGCTGATATGGATTTTACGCCGCTGATGACTTTGTATTTAACCGGTAAGACTAGCGAAGCTGATATAAAATTAGCCGCAGAGTCTGACGCGGTTGTTGCCTTTAAACTCTATCCAGCGGGTGCGACGACCAATTCAGATGCAGGAGTTGCTAATATTACGGCTATTTTTCCTGCACTGTCTGCGTTAGAAAAATATAATCTGCCTTTATTGATACATGGTGAAGTTACTGATGAACACTGCGACATATTCGATCGTGAGCGGTTATTTATTGAAACGCATTTAAACACTATCGTTAAAAACTTCCCTGCTTTGCGCATTGTCTTGGAACATGTCACCACTAGCGAAGCGGTACAATTTGTAAAAGCCACCGCTAAGACAGTTGCTGCCACAATTACACCGCAACATTTATTATTCAATCGCAATGCCTTACTAGCTGGCGGCATACGCCCACATTTTTATTGCCTGCCGATACTTAAACGCGAACAGCATCGTTTGGCTTTAGTGGCAGCAGCAACGAGTGGCAATCCAAAGTTCTTTTTAGGGACAGACAGTGCACCTCATTTGAGCTCATTAAAAGAAACAGCTTGTGGCTGCGCAGGTTGTTACAGCGCCCATGCCGCCATAGAGCTTTATGCCGAAGTTTTCGAGCGAGCCGATGCTTTAGATAAGCTAGAAGGTTTTGCCAGCTTTTATGGTGCAGACTTTTATCGCTTACCCAGAAATACCACGACAATCACTTTAGAAAAACAAACTTGGACGGTTCCATCCATTTATGGAGACGCTGAACATAGCATTACGCCACTTAAAGCTGGTGAAACATTGTCTTGGAGGTTGCGTTAATCTGTGAATAACTGATGTTACGCAGCCATTCAACGGTTTAAAAAACAAATAATGAGGTCGCTATCGCGACGATTGTTTGAATCGGGTATTCGCACCCGAGGGCGAGATACTTTCTTTTGCTCCGCCAAAAGAAAGTATCCAAAGAAAAGGCGGCTCGATTGCCGCTGCTTCCTGCGCTCCTCGGTTTTGCCGGGGGTCGCTAGAGAGGGCGTCCTGCCCTCCTAGCGACGCGCGGCAAACGAGATTAAAATGACGTTACTTCGTAATATAGGGAAATAAGAATCAATGCCATTAATAAAATGCTAGCCTCGTGTATAATGTCTTTTTTTAAAAATAACAAATCTGCTATGTATAAATATCAGGGACTGCTAATCCACGAGAGTCATGATGATGAAGGGATTATAGAAGTTATTGAGTCTAAAGATGGGGTCAGATCACTACATTTCGGCTCCTATTCTAGGCAAAGCAGCATTCGCCTTAGCGATCCTCACCTGCTAGAGTTAGAGTATGTAAAAACCATGACCGCTTGGATGCTATTCAAACAAACCTTGACCGATGATGTCTTGATTGTTGGCTTAGGTGGTGGCTCGATAACTAAGCATTTGTTAGAACATTTTCCAGACTGCCGCTTAAAAGCCATCGAGTACAGAAAAAGCGTGGTTAAGGTTGCTCGTAGCTATTTCGACTTACCCTTAGATCCACGCTTAAAAATTATTATTGATGATGGCGGGCAGTACATACGTCAACGTGCGGAAACCTATCCAGAACACTATAGTTTATTATTTATTGACGCCTTTGATCATGAGGGACTGTCTCCGTCTATTCGTAATCCGGCTTTCTTTGATGCTTGCAAAGCCCTGTTAAAAAAAGACGGCATACTGGTGGTCAATCTTTGGGGCGGCACTAATAATCCCGAATTTCAGCAAGTTTCACAATGGATAGGTGATAGTTTTAATTGGCAAACGCTATTTCTGCCTGTGCAAGACAGAGGCAACATTATTGCTTTAGCATTTAACGATTACGAGCCTAGTCTTAACTTACAAGACTTAAAAAATTACGCCGTAGCACTTAAGCAACAGTACCAAATCGATTTCCCTTATTTCTTAAAAGAACTTAAAAAACATAACAGCAGCACCTTCAAATTAGTGATAAAACCATGACAAGCTCAGCAATGCCCGACGCCCCCAACCTATTCAGTTATCGCAAATACTGGGCGCAACGCTTTGGTGTGGCGCCAGTATTGCCTATGAGTCGAGCAGAAATGGATGAATTGGGCTGGGATAGTTGCGATGTTATTTTAGTCACCGGTGATGCTTACATTGATCATCCGAGTTTTGGTATGGCGCTGATTGGACGGTTATTAGAAGCGCAAGGTTTTAGGGTCGGTATTATTTCTCAACCCGATTGGACCAGTGCAGAAGATTTTACTAAGTTGGGTAAGCCTAATCTATTCTTTGGGGTAACAGGCGGCAACATGGATTCCATGGTTAATCGCTATACCTCTGATAAAAAAATCCGCTCTAACGATGCTTATACTGCAAATGGCATTGCTGGCAAACGTCCTGATCGTGCGGTTAATGTTTATTCACATCGCTGCCGCGAAGCCTTTAAAGAAGCACCTATTATTATAGGTGGCATTGAAGCCAGCTTACGACGTATTGCCCATTATGATTATTGGTCAGATAAAGTACGTAAGTCAGTACTACTTGATGCCAAAGCTGATTTATTAGTCTATGGCAATGCTGAACGACAAATCGTTGAAATCGCGCATCGCTTGGCTAATGGTGAAAGCATTGCCGATTTAAAAGGCATACGAGGCACTGTGCATTTTGTTAAACAAATCCCTGCAGATTGGTTAGTTAAAGATTCTACCGATATTGATAAGCCCGGCGCTCCGATGGCTGCTGTCGATCCTTATCAAGAGCAACCTGCCTGTGATACAAAAACCGAAGCCAATGATAGCAATGAAAAAGTCATTCATTTTGATAAATCATTGCTAAGAAAGACTCAGAGAGCGCAAACGGTTATTCGTTTGCCAGCTTATGAAGCGGTTAAAGACGATGCCATTTTATATGCTCACGCTTCTCGTGTTATGCACGGCGAAACCAATCCAGGTAATGCTAGGGCATTAATTCAGCAACATGGCACACGTCAACTTTGGATAAATCCACCACCTATTCCGCTATCGACTAAAGAAATGGATGGTGTATTTGATTTGCCTTATTCGCGGGTACCTCACAAAGAATATGGCAGCGCTAATGTGCCAGCTTTTGAAATGATCCAGCATTCTGTGAATATCATGCGCGGTTGTTTTGGTGGCTGTACTTTTTGTTCAATTACTGAACATGAAGGTCGAATCATTCAAAGTCGCTCAGAAGATTCTATTATCAAAGAAATCGAAGCTATACGTGATACCTCACCAACCTTTACCGGGCATATTTCTGATCTAGGAGGGCCAACAGCTAATATGTATCGCATAGCTTGTAAAGACCCTAAAGTTGAAGCGGCTTGTCGCTTGCCTTCCTGCGTCTATCCAGGCATCTGTCCTAATTTGAATACCGATCATAGCTCGTTAATAAAGCTGTATCGAAGAGCCCGTGCTTTACCTGGTATTAAAAAGATTTTTATCGCCTCAGGTCTACGTTACGATTTAGCAGTTGAATCACCAGAGTATGTTAAAGAACTGGTCACACACCATGTTGGCGGTTACCTTAAAATTGCCCCAGAACATACCGAGCAAGGCGTGTTATCAAAAATGATGAAGCCCGGCATGGGTACCTATGATCGCTTTAAGGAGATGTTTGATAAATATTCTAAAGAAGCGGGCAAAGAACAATACCTAATTCCGTATTTTATCGCTGCACATCCCGGTACAACTGATCTCGATATGCTTAATTTAGCTTTATGGCTGAAACGTAATGGCTTTAGAGCTGATCAAGTGCAAGCTTTCTTACCCTCACCGATGTCCATTGCTACGGCTATGTACCACTCAGGCAAAGACACTTTGCATAAAGTGAGTCGTAAAGCTGAAGATATGGCGATACCTAAAAGCTTTAAACAACGTCGTTTACATAAAGCCTTTTTACGTTATCACGACCCTAAAAACTGGCCTTTGTTACGTGATGCTCTGAATGCCATGGGGCGAAATGATCTAATCGGCAATGGTAAGCAGCATTTAATTCCGTCTTATCAACCTAAAGGTACAATCGAAGCGCCAACCAAGACTCAAACCTTTAAAACTAAGTACACAGGCTTCGATAATAAGCGCAATGAAAAAGCTTCCAGCAAAAACAAATTTGCAGGAAAGCAAAAAAAATAACAAAAAGTGGTTTGCAAAGAAAAAACATTGTGTATAATACCCGCTTCTTTGCTGGTGTAGCTCAGTCGGTAGAGCAGCTGATTTGTAATCAGCCGGTCAGGAGTTCGAATCCCCTCACTAGCTCCAAAGAATCCAAAGGCCTAGATATTTCTATCTAGGCCTTTTTTAATAGCTGAAATAGCGAGTATGCGCATAATAAAAAATTATGTATAACGCCCAAATTTTGCTGGTGTAGCTCAGTCGGTAGAGCAGCTGATTTGTAATCAGCCGGTCAGGAGTTCGAATCCCCTCACTAGCTCCAAATAATTTAAAGGCCTAGATAGAAATATCTAGGCCTTTTTTATTGCCCACCAGAAAATAAATAAGCATATAGCAAACATTTAAGAAAGTTTTTTATTTAATTGAACACATAACCATCTGCTTTATTTATCTACAACGACCAAGCGACACCACTATAACCCTCTTAAAATCAGTAAAGGTGGCTTATTCAAGACCTGCCTTACACCCCAACAACCAACTAAACTAATCAAGATCGCATTAAACAATGGCACCAGTAACCACAAATAAAAACTGGGATGATAGCTAATATGCAGAACTTGGCTATATAAAGCGAAGAGTATCAGCTCACTCATCAGCACCGCTAGCACACCAGATAATAAGCCTAGCACACTAAATTCAATCAACTGCGCGGCTCTTAATAATCGACGATTGGCGCCCATGGTGCGCATTAATGCCCCTTCAACAATTCGCTGATCTAGGGTTACATAAACGGCAGCCATTAATACGATAAAACCCGCCATTAAGGCGAAGTAAAGCAGGAAATTAATTGCCTGTGTTAATTGCGTTAATAACGTTTTAAATTGCTGCAATATTAAATCAACTTCTAATATAGTGGTGCTGGGATATTTCTTCACCAAAGCATTTAATAGCTCTTTCTGGCTTTCAGCTAAATAAAAACTGGTAATAAAAGTACTAGGATAAGCATCTAGCGTTCCCGGTGAGAAAACCATATAAAAATTAGGCTTCATGGTATCCCAACGTAAGCTGCGAATACTAGCCACCCTAGCATTGAATTGCTGACTGCCGACAGTAAAAGCTAAACTATCACCTAGTTTTATACCTAAACTCTCGGCTAATTTTTGTTCTACAGAAACTAGACCCGGCTGCAGCCTTACCCACCACTCACCTGCTTGTAATTTATTTTCATTAGGAAGACTTTCCGTCCAAGTCAGGCTTAAATCTCTATGGATGGCATTGTCACCCTGACTATCTTTACTGACTCTTTTTTGCACAGCTATTTGATTGATCGCAGTCAAACGACCTCTCACTACTGGATAAAACTCGCTGCCGAGAATATGTTGTTGTTTGAAATCTTCTTTGAAGTCTTGCACTTGATTCGGAAAAATATTCAAGGCGAAATGGTTAGGCGCATCCTTGGGTAATTGTTGTTGCCAATCATCAATAATATCGTTGCGCACATTGAAACTAAGCAGCATAGCCACCAAGGTTATGCTAAACGCCAATATTTGACTGATACTGGCACGATTATTTCTTAATAAGCCTTGCAAACCCAATCGCCACAATAAAGACATACCATCTAGGCGTTTTTGAATTAACTTTAATAAACCCATAATCAACAAGCCCAGTACGATTAAGCTGATAATACCCACCCCTAAAACACTGACAGTCATTTTTAGATCGTGGGTATATTTGTAAATTATTAGACTAATGAGACTTGTCGCTAAGCCATAAACCAACCATACAGCTGGCTGCCTAGGTTCTAGTTCGCGGCGCAACACTCGTAATGCTGAAACCTGTTTAAGTCTTAATAATGGTGGCAAAGCGAAACCTAATAACACCACCATGCCAATAATAAAACCAAAAAACAACGAGCCTATGCTAGCTGGCGCAATAGACTGCGGCAAGAGTTCTCGTAAAATATAAAACAAGCCGACTTGAGCACAATAACCTAAAGCACTACCAACGGCGCTAGCGACTAATCCTAACACCACAAACTGGCTACTGTAGAGCCATAGTATTTCTTGTTGCTTTAGACCTAAGCAGCGTAATAAAGCGGTGGCATCAAAGTGTCGCTCAGTATAACGGGTGGTTGCCATAGCAATCGCAACACCAGCAATCAATATAACCAGAATACTCGACAAGCCTAAATAACGTTCAGCTCGATTAAGTGCAGAACTGAGTTCGGGGCGATTTTCGCGACTATCCATAACTCGCTGAGAAGGATTTAACTGCGGCTTAAGCCAATTTTTATACTCGACTATGGCTTGAGCAGCTCCGATAAATTGAAAATAGTAATGCACCTGACTACCTGGCTGTAAGATCCCAGTTGCCAATAAGTCTAAGTTATTCATCATCACGCGTGGCGAAAAGCTAAAAAAATCACCTTTCTTGTCAGGCTCGTAAGTAATAATTTTAGTCACTAACAGAGGCTTTTCACCTACAGCCAACGTATCACCTAACTTGAGCTTAAGTACTGATAACAACCGCCTATCTAACCAAGCCGTACCGGGCTCTGGCCCCTGATGAACGATTGATTCAACACCCGCATCACCCTCGCTAATCTTTAAAACGCCTCGTAAAGGATACGTGTCGCTTATCGCCTTGATACTCGCCAAAATCAATTCATCATGCTCAATCAAGACACTATGAAATTCGACGGTATGAGCGCTGATTAAATTTAACTGCTGAGCTTGCTCTAGCCATGCAGGCGCTATAAATTCTGGGCTAGTAATCACTAAATCAGCGCCTAATAATTCAGCCGCTTGTTGGCTCATCGTGCTTTGCAAGCGCTCAGAAAACAGGGCTATCGCTGTTGAACTACTAACGGCAATGAGCAATGCCAAGATTAATAAGGTCAATTCTCCAGAACGACTATCACGCCATAACAACCGTAAAGCCAGATTAAAACGACTCATACCAAGCATCCTGCTTCCAGTCGTATTGTGCGATGACATCGTGCCGCCAAGGCATGATCATGAGTGACTAGAATTAAGGTCGTTCGATTTTCTTGATTCAACTCAAATAACAGCTCAATAATGTTTGCACCCGTTTTACTATCTAAATTACCGGTAGGCTCATCGGCAAACAAAATAGCTGGACGAGTAACAAAGGCTCGGGCCAAGGCAACTCGTTGCTGTTCACCGCCTGACAATTGCTTGGGCGCATGTGTTAAGCGTTGCGCTAAACCTACGCGATGCAGCAATGCTGTTGCCGCGGCTTTTGCTGTCTTATCGCCTCTTAATTCTAAAGGCAACATGACATTCTCTAGGGCAGTCAGCCCAGGCAGGAGTTGAAACGACTGAAACACAAAGCCAATTAACTGATTACGCAGTGCCGCCCTACCATCTTCATCCATCATTGTTATAGATTTGCCATTAAGAAATATAGCCCCTGAACTTGGTTTATCCAAGCCTGCCAGCAAACTTATTAAGGTTGATTTACCTGAACCAGACTCACCCACGATAGCAATACTTTCACCAGATTTGATTATCAAATCTATCGATGACAAGATATGCAATACTCCTTCAGAAGTTAGCACCGATTTAGCTAAGCCTTCTGTTACTATAACGCTGTTTGTTACTTGATTAATTTGAGTTTTCATCATGTTTAGATTGTTATTTTTTATGGTTATTTCATTACTATCACTACAGACCATGGCCGAACCCGTCATTGTAGTTTTAGGTGACAGCATCAGTGCTGCTTACGGGCTACCTCTAGAACAAGGCTGGGTATCCTTACTACAAAAAAAATTATTGGCTCATCATAGTCGCTATAACATTAATAATGCTAGCATCAGTGGTGAAACCAGTGCAGGCGGCTTAGCCCGAATTGACGATATATTACGCACTCAGAAACCTAGCATTGTCCTGTTAGAATTAGGCGCGAATGACGGCCTACGTGGCTTATCAGCGATCGAAATGAAAAATAATCTTGCGGAAATAACACGCCGCGCTCAGAATATCGGCGCCAAAGTATTATTACTCAGCATGAAGATTCCTCCAAATTATGGCAAACGCTATGTCGAGATGTTTTATAGTGTTTATCCACAATTAGCTAAACAACTGAATATAACTTTAGTGCCTTTTTTACTGGAAGATATTGCACTTGATAAAGATTTAATGCAGGCTGACGGCTTACACCCCAATGAAAATGCTCAAGCCACGCTAGCAAAAAAAGTCGAACCCTACTTACTCCCATTACTTCAATAAACGAGCCTTTCTAATGACCGTATTAACTTTGAAACAAGCCAATCTTATTATAAATACCGCAGTCCATGTAGCGAGAGAATTAAATATGGCACCTTTGACAGTGGTTGTACTCGACACTGCTGGTCATATTAAAGCTATGCAACGAGAAGACGGTGCCAGCCAAGTGAGACAACAAATTGCCACAGCAAAAGCCTGGGGAGCCGTTAATATGGGTGTTTCATCACGCAGTCTAGCAGCAGTAGCAGTTCAACGACCAGACTTTATGAATGCCTTAATTGATGTGGCAGATGGTAAGATCATGCCTGTCCCTGGCGGTGTACTCATTCGCGATGCTGAGAATAATCTGCTGGGCGCCGTTGGTATCAGTGGTGATATTTCAGATCAAGATGAACGCTGTGCGATTGCGGGCATAGAAGCAGTCGGTTTTTTTGCTGGAATATAAAATCACCTGTAATTTGTTCATAGAACACCTATTTTGTTAAGCTCGCGTTACTTAGCTATTTTTTTCTGTTGCACGCTATTCTGGCTATTACCCTTTACGGGTTATGCGGATGACCTTGCAACAGAAGTGATCGACGCTGAAATAACTTTACAAAAAGACCATTATGTCTTGGCTGCGGACATAGCCTATCAGCTTAGTAAAAAAGCAACGATCGCCTTACAAAGTGGTGTACCTTTATACTGGTCATTACAAATCAAGCTATTGCAACAACACCCTTATTTATGGGATAAAACGGTACTTAAAACAGACATACATTATCGCCTGCAATATCAGGCTTTACTTAATGTCTATCGCCTGCAAAATTTAAGTAGTGGCGAGACTTATAATTTCTCTACACTCTATGCCGCTTTAGACTTGATGTCAGAAATTCAGGATTTTCCTCTGATAGAAAAATCGAAAATATCCCCAGAGGAAGATTATCTATGCGCATTAAAAGTAAAGTTTGATCGTGGCCTACTACCAGTACCTCTCCGCTCAATTGCTTATATTGATAAGCAATGGTATTTATCTAGTGATTGGACATTATGGCCTTTGAAAAAGTAAAACTTCCCTTTAGCCTTTTTACCTTAATCTTATTTGGCCTGATTCTACTGTCTTTACAGTTAATGAGTTCAGCGACACAAGAATCCTCAGAGTTAAGTGCACTATACTCTTGGCTGTTACTAATTAACGGCCTAGGATCTGTGGTGTTATTGAGCTTAGTCGGCGTCAATATTTATACCTTAATTCAACATACTAAAAAACGCGAAGCGGGCTCTAGGCTAACTAGACGCATGGTATCACTGTTTGTTGTATTGGCGCTTGCACCCGCTGTTATTGTATTTTATTTTTCTATGCAATTTTTACATCAAGGCATTGATAGTTGGTTTAATGTAGAAATTGACCGAGCCTTAGAAGATGCTCTGGAGTTAAGCCAATCCTCATTAGATCAACGTATGCGTTGGCATCTTAAGCAAACCCAGCAACTGACCGAAAAACTCCAAGACTCCTCAGAAAATAGAGTAGCCTTAGATATGGAAAATTTACGTGAGCTATCAGGCGCTACAGAAATGACGCTGTTTTCCCGTCAAGGTCGAATTATTGCTTCTAGCAGCATTAACCTAGGAGACATTCTACCCAGCCTACCCGATAAAAATATTTGGTTACAGTTACGACAGAATGGCGAATATGTTGCAGTAGCACCAGCGCACGAAGAAAAACTAATGGTTAGAGCTATTGCCAAAGTAGATACTCAAGAACCGCAATATTTACAGGCTTTATATCCTGTACCCGTCAGAGTTTACGATTTAGCAGATTCAGTCGAGTTTGCCTTTGTCCGCTATAAAGAAATGAAGTTTTTAAGGCATTCCTTAAAAATTACCTTCACCCTCGCTTTATCACTCGTATTACTGATGAGCTTATTAGCTGCCATTTGGGTCGCGTTTATCAGCATTCGCAACATCATTGCACCCGTCAAACAACTGGTTAAAGGCACCCAAGCAGTCGCTTCTGGTCACTACGACGAACCCTTACCTGTCATTGCCCAAGACGATCTTGGTTTTTTGGTTGAATCTTTCAACGAAATGATGAATCGTATCGCCATGGCTCGTGATGAAACGCGAATAGCAGGATTTGAGGTAGAAAATCAACGCGCTTATTTAGAAACCATATTAGCAAATTTAACTGCCGGCGTTATCAGTTTTGATGCGTCCTATAATATACGAACTGCCAATCAAGCGGCTTATCGAATTTTTCATATTCATGTTAATCATTTTATAGGTCGACAGCTATTAGATCTTATCAATGATAGCTCTGAACTCGCAGAACCTCTAAAATCTATCCAACGCTTATTAGAACAAGCCGAAGATATTTGGCAGCAACGCATTGCTTTTTTAGGCCCCAATGGCCGCCAAGAATTATTATGTCGAGGTACGCCACTATACTCTCAGGAAGGCTTGCGTGTTGGTGGTGTAGTTGTTTTTGATGATGTAACCGATTTAATACAAGCACAAAAAAATGCTGCTTGGGGCGAGGTTGCAAGGCGTTTAGCCCATGAAATTAAAAACCCACTAACACCAATCCAATTATCAGCCGAACGCTTACAACATAAACTAGCTGATAAATTAGAACCAGCAGATGCAGAGATATTACAGCGCTCAACCCGAACGATTGTTCATCAAGTTGAAGCCATGAAAGAAATGGTCGATGATTTTTCTGAATATGCTAAGCCTTCTAAAAAAGAAACCGTGGATATTGACCTATCTCAGCTAGTTAAAGAAATTTTAGCGCTCTATACACTGAAATCAGGTGTAAAATTCAAAACCGATTACGAGGCTGGCGTCTTAACGGTCAATGGTGACCCTATCAGCCTAAGACAAGTTTTACATAATTTAATAAAAAACGCCCTAGAAGCTATAGACTCAGAAGGTTTAATTGAAATAAGCCTACACCGAGTACAAAAAAACAATACTAATTTTATAGAGCTTGCACTTTATGATAATGGTACAGGTATTAAAGAAGATCAAATTGAAACTATCTTTGAACCTTATGTAACCACAAAGACTAAAGGCACAGGCCTAGGCCTAGCGATAGTTAAAAAAATAATAGAAGATCATGGCGGTGCTATTTGGGTAGACACCAGCCGTAAAGTCGGAGCAGGTTTTATTATCCAGCTCCCTGCATGCCACTCAGAACCGTTATAAAAAACATGACCGTAAACACACCTCGTATTTTAGTTGTTGATGACGAACCAGATATTCGCAGACTAGTCTGTGAAATACTTGAAGATGAAGGCTATCAAGTATCTTCAGCAGAAGATGCTAATAATGCCAGAGCATTAAAATTATCAGAACATCCTAATTTAATTCTACTCGACATCTGGATGCCTGATACCGATGGTATTACTTTGTTAAAAGAATGGGTCACTGAAGACGCTTCATTATGCCCAGTTATTATGATGTCAGGACATGGCTCAGTAGAAGCAGCAGTCGAAGCTACTCGCCTTGGAGCTTATGACTTCTTAGAAAAACCCTTATCGATGGCAAAACTTTTGTTAATCGTTACTAGGGCGTTAGAGGCTAGTCATTTACAAATGGAAAACGCCGGACTCAAACAACAGTTGGCGGCAGATATAGAACCCGTAGGTAAAAGCGCATCGGTAGCTAGAAGTAAGGATCAATTAAAACGCCTTGCTCAGCATGATACTCGGGTATTGTTTTATGGCGAGGCAGGAGTCGGCAAAGAACTTTATGCACGCTACTTACATAATAATAGCTCTCATCGAGAAGGACCCTTTATAGATGTTGCCGTTGGCAGTATATCGCCAGAAAATTCAGCGGTAGAGTTCTTTGGTAAAGAAATCCAAGGTAAAGTTTATCCAGGCCTTTTAGAGCGCGCCAACAAAGGCACTCTATTTCTAAGTGAAATTAGCGGCATGGATAAAGAAACGCAATTACGTTTGCTCAGCGCCCTAGAATCACGTTCCTTTCTAAGAGTAGGTGGCAGCGAGTCAGTTCGGGTTGATGTTCGCGTGGTCGCATCTACACGAATAGGTATGGAAGAAGAAGTTAAGATCGGGCAATTTAGACAAGACCTTTACTATATGCTTAATGAAGTCACTATTAACATTCCTCCATTACGAGAACACAGTGAAGATGTCCCTGAATTATTGAGCTTTTATGCTAATTATTTTGTTAATCAAGATAAGTTGCCTTTTCGAAAATTTTCTATAGCAGCACAAAACTTCTTACGAAATTACAGTTGGCGTGGTAATGTACGCGAATTGAAAAATTTAGTGCAACGCTTAATGATTCTTGGCGTAGGCGAAGAAATAGAGCTTGACGAGGTAAAATCTGCACTGGGCACTATAGTCAGTGACATTATGGCATCACCCTCAGTGCCCGAATTTTTCAATCTGCCGCTAAAAGAAGCGCGAGATCATTTTGAAAAAACTTATTTAGAATATCACTTTGAGCGCACAGGTGGCAGCGTAGCAAAATTATCTGCAGTCATTGGCATGGAGCGCACCCACCTTTACCGCAAGCTACACTCCTTAAATATTAAATTATAGCCGAGCAAAATCCTTAAGATTAAGGCGAAACAACGAGTTTATTTCGCCATTTATCTACAGTTTTTTGTCTTAATCAAAATAAACATTGATAAAAACAATAATGTTTAGTAGAATTCTCGCTCTTTTATTGAGCCTTTACAGAAAGACTAAGTAACGATGAAAACATTTAGTGCAAAAACAGAAGAAGTTAAACGCGATTGGTATGTAGTTGATGCAGATGGGAAGACGCTGGGTCGCCTTGCTTCTGAGATTGCACGTCGTCTTCGCGGCAAACATAAACCAGAATACACACCGCATGTTGATACCGGTGATTACATTATTGTTGTTAATGCTGAAAAAATTGGCGTTACCGGCAATAAAGAAAAAAATAAATTATATCAACATCACACAGGTTATATAGGCAACTTAAAAACCGTAACACTCGGAAAATTAAGACAGACGTTCCCAGATCGTATTCTTAATACCGCTGTTAAAGGTATGCTGCCAAACAACCCATTAGGTCGTGCAATGTTCAAGAAATTGAAAGTCTATGCAGGTCCTGAACACGATCACCAGGCCCAACAGCCAAAAGTTTTAGAATTATAAGCGAGTAGACCATGGCAGCAGCTCAGTATTACGGAACAGGTCGTCGTAAAAGTGCAATTGCACGCGTTTACGCAACAACCGGCACAGGTATAATCACTATTAACAAGAAAACCCTAGAAGACTATTTCGGTCGTAAAACTGACCAAATGGTTTCTTGCCAACCATTGGGTTGTGTTGAACTAGAAGGTAAATTCGACATTAATGTGATAGTTAAAGGCGGCGGCCCTTCCGGCCAAGCAGGCGCTATTCGTCACGGCTTAACACGTGCTCTAATGGAATATGACGAAAACTTACGTCCAGCCCTTAGAAAAGCAGGTTTTGTTACACGTGACTCGCGTATCGTTGAACGTAAAAAAGTTGGCTTACATAAAGCTAGAAAACGTCCACAATACTCTAAACGTTAAACCGCTGTTTCATGGTCGGTAATTCTAATTACTTATTATGAACATAAAAAGGCCGCTCTCATCAGAAAGCGGCCTTTTTTATGGGCTTTAGTCTAGACAAAATACGTAATACCTCACCAGAACTATCAAAGCATTAACACGCCCTTCCTAAGACCATAGGTATCTACACAAGTATCTTATCGGCGTGGAAACGATAAAAAAACACCGTAGGGGCGTATTGCATACGCCCAACATTGAAAGTCCAATGTTATAGAGCTTATTTTATAAGGGCGTATGCAATACGCCCCTACGATCTTCACCACAATGTTATCGTTCGCGCGTGGGAATGCTAACAATTATTTGTGTAGA
>CAIZMK010000162.1 GCA_903934035.1 uncultured Methylococcaceae bacterium | reverse complement strand
TAGTGAGCCCCGGTTTACCCATTGGTATGTATAGCTATTCGCAAGGTTTGGAGCGCGCTATTGATGATGGTTTAGTCACCAATGCTGATGAAGTCGAAGAGTGGCTAGAAGGTTTGCTTAAACAGGGTTTAACACAACTCGATCTACCTATCATGGTTCGACTGTTTGATGCATGGACAATGGCTGACCAGGAGTTAGTCATGCAGTGGAGCAAAACTTTAATGGCTTATCGAGAAACCTCTGAGTTGCGAGCTGAAGACAGACAAACCGGGCAGGCACTCGCCAAATTATTAGTATCGCTAGAGCTTGATGAAGCACATGGCTGGCAACGTCAATCAGAGGCAACGCTCGCGACTTTATTTAGTCTGGCTGCCGTTCGCTGGGCTATCCCAAAGCGTGAGGCCGCTATGGGTTATTTATGGGGCTGGCTTGAGAATCAAGTGTTATGTGCTGTTAAATTAGTGCCATTAGGGCAGGTGGCAGGTCAGCGTTTATTAATTACTTTGGCGGCTAAGTTGCCAGAGCAAGTCAATCTAGCGTTATTGCTAGCTGATGATGAAATTGGTAGCAGTGCCTTTGGTTTGGCATTGGCGAGTAGTCGCCATGAAACACAATATTCTAGATTATTTCGTTCTTAAAGTGAGTTGATGATGAGTAATAAACAAGTACTTCGCTTAGGCATAGGTGGCCCTGTTGGTTCTGGTAAAACAGCATTGGTAGATGCTTTGTGTAAACGGATGCGTGATGAGTTTGAAATCGCGGTAGTTACCAATGATATTTATACACGAGAAGACCAACAGTTTTTAATTCGCAGTCAGGCATTGCCAGAAGACAGAATTATGGGCGTAGAAACAGGTGGTTGCCCGCATACGGCGATTAGAGAAGATGCTTCGATGAATCTTGCCGCGGTTGATGAGCTATGTGAGCGCTGGGATAATCTAGATTTTATTATGGTAGAAAGCGGAGGCGATAATTTAAGTGCAACTTTTAGTCCTGAGCTTGCTGATTTAACCATCTATGTCATTGATGTATCAGCAGGGGATAAAATTCCTCGTAAGGGTGGGCCAGGCATTACCCGTTCAGATTTGTTAGTCATTAATAAAATTGATTTGGCACCTTATGTCGGTGCCTCTTTAGAGGTTATGGATAGAGATGCAAAAAAAATGCGCGGCGAGCGTCCGTTTGTGTTTAGTAATCTTAAAACAGGTTTAGGATTAGACGCCATCGTAGAGTTTATAGTTAATGCGGGTATGCTTAATGGCGGCTAGTTTGAGCCGGCGGCTTTATCGTTAACGTAGGTAGTTTTTTCAGTGCCACCCAAAGTTTTTTTGATGACAAAAAAGCTTTGGGTGGAGTTACTAAAAGTTTTCTTGTCGATACAAAAGCTTGAAGCGTTGCCCCAGAAGTTTTGTTGATCACATAAAAGCCTAGAGTGGCGTTCCCGAAAGATTTCTTGATGACATAGAAGTTTAGAATGGTGCTACCAAAAGATTTCTAGTTGGTATTAAGTTTTAAAAGCGCGAATAAAAGTCTAGTAGGCCGGAATAAGGCTTTTCGAGCGTAAGCAAGAAAAGCGTTTCCGGCATCCGCACCGATCCTGTTTCGGAAACGCCAGTATGCGAAATGCTTTTATTACAGCCTCATCAGATTTAATGAGTCAAAACTCATGAGTTTTGCTTAAGCCAGTTAAGTGTTTCCAGAAAACCAACTCTAGTTATCCTCTAATGCTTCTTAGGTCTACGTGCACCCATATAATGCTTCTGCCAATATTGGTTGTTAAGGCTAGAAACCAGAACTTTGCCAGTACTTTCACTGGGCGCGTGGATGAATTTGTCGTTATTGATGTAGATGCCAACGTGAGAGTAAGATTGCTCATCGGTATTAAAAAATACTAAATCACCGGAAATAATGTCATCTTTTGGGATTTGCGGTAAATAGCTCGCCATCTCTTTTACAGTGCGAGGTAGATTGATGCCATGTTTTTTATAGACATATTGAACAAAGCCACTGCAATCAAAGCCTTCTTCGGGTGTGGATTTACCATAACGATAAGGTGTGCCTTGAAGACTAAGGGCTAAACGTGATGCGGGTGATATTTGCGAACTAGAACTAGGTTTTATCTCTGGTGTGATTTCGGGTGTCGTTGCACAGCCAGAAAGTAAGCTAAGGATGTTTAATAACAACAAGCCTATAACCGTACTATTCATCTTAAAAGTTCTCCTATAGCAAGATCTAACAAGTTTATTATCGGCGTGAAAACGATAATAAACACCGTAGGGGCGTATTGCATACGCCCAAAATCGAAAATTCAATTTAATAGAGCATATTTTATAAGGGCGTATGCAATACGCCCCTACTGGCCATGAGCATAATGTTGTCGTTTGTGCTGGGGAACGATAATGTTTATTTATTTAAATACCTATTATGCTTTAGCTAGAATTCACATAAAAGAGCTATTAATGCCTGCAACAATTATGATCATGAGCTTTTTAGCTTAACCACTGCTTCTGAAGTTTATCTTTATTTAATGCTAACCATTGTAGGGCAACGATCGGTATCGCAGATTCTATGTCATTATTTTCTAACATTGCATAGGCGTCCTTAAAGTCGATGGCGCGAACTAAAATATCTTCATCTTCATGGTCTAAGCCGTGTATGCCACCGATTTGTGTACTATCAACTTTCCCGCAAAACAAGGTGATGCGTTCAGCTGAACAGCCAGGCGTGGTGTAGAACTCATTTATGACCATTAACTCTTGGATTTCACAGCCGGCTTCTTCTAAAGATTCACGATAAGCGACATCTACAGCGGTTTCACCTTCTTCTATGGCTCCAGCAACAATTTCGACTAGCCAGGCTCTATCAGGATTATAAATAGCGCCCGCTCTAAATTGCTCGATTAATATCACTTGGTCGGTATGTGGGTCATAGAGTAAAACCGCTACACAACTACCGCGCACGAATACTTCTCGACTGATTTCAGGGCTCCAGCCACCGGCATAGAGCGTATGTTTTAAGCGATATTTTTCCATGCGAAAGAAACCGGGATACACGATTTCTTTGCCTAGGATTTCAAATTTCTTGTTCATGATTTACCTTGATAAGAGACTTTGTATACAACGCCTATTTCTGCAACGTAAAGACTGCCATCTTTGTAAGCTACGCTATTAGGCATGATTAGATTTTCAGTAATAATATAGTGTTGTTCGGCGATACCGTCTTGATCTTTATCTTGTAAGGCGTAGACTTTGCCTTCACATCCGCTGCCGACAAAAACAATGCCATTATCACCCAAGGCTAAACTACGAGCATTGGGTACATTGTCGGCATAAATTGATAAGCTAAAACCGGTAGGTATATGTAGTTGCTTGACTATTTCTTGGGCTGTGTTGGCAGTTGCAGGGCTTAAGTGGACGATACAAAACAGTGCGAAAACTAAAGTGGCTTTAGAAAAAATCATAATGTAGGCCTTTGAAGTAAACTTTTGCGTATATTATCATTCTTAATGTCGCTTGGAATGTGTTATTTAATCCCCATAACAGATCGAACTTAAACTTAACTGAGGTTTTATCATGATGCGAATATTTCTTTTTCTAGCGACCAATGTTGCCATTATGGCCGCTATCAGTATTATCTTTAACATACTTGGGCTGGGTAGTGTTTTAGATGCTCAAGGCGTTGATCTCAATCTTAATGCTTTATTAGTGATGTCAGCTGTGATTGGCATGACAGGTTCCGTTATTTCTTTGGCGATGTCTAAATGGTCAGCCAAACAAGCCATGGGCGTGCAGGTCATTAGCTCAGCACAAAATCAAACTGAACGTTGGTTACTCGATACTGTGGCAAGACAAGCACAGTTGGCGGGTATTGGTATGCCTGAAGTGGGCATATTTCAAGCTCCAGAAGCCAATGCTTTTGCAACGGGTATGAATAAAAATAGTGCCTTGGTCGCGGTTAGTACTGGTTTACTACAAAGCATGAATGCTGACGAAGTTGAGGCGGTGATTGGTCATGAAATCACTCATGTAGCTAACGGTGATATGGTGACCATGGCTTTAATGCAGGGTGTGGTAAATACCTTTGTGTACTTTTTTGCGACCATTATCGGTCATGTGGTTGACCGAGTCATACTGCAAAATGAACGAGGGCAGGGTATGGGCTATTATATTACTCAAATGGTTGCACAGATTGTTTTAGGCTTTTTGGCTTCAATGTTAGTGATGTGGTTTTCTCGTTACAGAGAATTCAAAGCTGATGCCGGTGGAGCTAAATTAGCCGGGCGCGATAAAATGATAAACGCTCTACGTGCTCTGCAACGTGGACAAGACGCTCAAGACTTACCTGGACATTTAGCTGCTTTTGGTATTAATGGCGGTGGTATGAGTCGATTATTTATGAGTCACCCGCCTTTGCAAGAGCGTATTGCTGCTTTACAAAATCAACATTAATTATATGGAGGCATAGCTAATCGCACTTTTGATGAATGTGCATGAAATATTGTTCGCAGAAATATCCAAGTTCTCCACGCTCCGATTGCTGGGATTCCGCTGTCGAAACTGTGAAAGTATTATGGTTTTAGCTTCCCCCTTTGTAAAAGGGGGATCGAGGGGGATTTTATTAAGTCATAGGTTATTGATAGTTAATAATAATTTTTTAATAGATCAAATCTCCCCTAACCCCTCTTTACTAAAGAGGGGAATAAAAAGAATACTTTCACAGTCTCTGTCGCTACATCCCAGCCTACATTATACGTAGGCTGGGATGAGGAACGAATCCCAGCAATTAGAACCGAAACAACAAGAGGAGGAGCGAACTGCGAGGTGATTTAGCCATTGAAGCCAGGTAGGGTAGGCAACGGTTTTCTGCTCACCGTTTGTATAGACAAAAGGTGCGCAAACGAAAAAGCTGTTTGCACACCCTACATGCTGACAAGCATAGTTACCTACACAAGTTATTTCATGCAAGCACCTTACATTCATTATTAATTTTTAAGCGCTACGTGTAAAATCATCCAATTAAATAGTTAATCATTATCTTAAGGGATAGCCATGAACAAATATTTATTCTTAGTCCTTAGTTTGGCTGCTAGTTTGGCTTGTGCCGATGATGCTAAAAATGAATGGCAAAATACCAGTCTTTCAGATGCTGTCATAGAAAAAATTCAAACAGCTAAGTATGATTATAAAAAATGTGTAAGCGATGAAATGCAGAAAACGGGTTATCAGCAAATAGATACCCGCAATGCTACCGATGCCATTATGAAACAATGCGAAACTGTTTTGGCTAAAATGCGCGAAGTTTATACCAAAGCAGAAGTGCCCGAAGTCATTGCTGATCGGCATTTAAAACAAATGCGCATGCAAACCACCCGTGAAGTATTACAAGGCATGATGTTTTCTGCTGCTTCTCGTAAAGCCCCTGGCCAATAAAATAATAATAAAAAGAGCTACATTATGAATATGACTTATGCAATTGATTTATCTTTAAAACCAAGCACTTTTGATTTGTGGCATGTTTGTCTTGCCGGCACAGTCGCGCTATTAGCCCTAATGTTGATTAGCTTATTGATAGTTATGGTTGTTAGCATGATGCGTTGTAGACATAAATCGGCCATATCAACGCCTACGCAAACCGTTGTTACACCTGAGCCTATAGTAAAAATCGTCGAGAAAATTGTAGAAGTTGAAAAGTTAGTTCATGCGCCAGCACCAGAGCCGGTTATCCTAAAAGAAGCGACACCTGATGCGGCCTTGCAATTGTTAAGTTTATTGCAAAAAGAAGCCCGTTTTATTGATTTTATAAAGGAAGATGTCACTAGCTACAGTGATGCTGATATAGGCGTTGCAGCTCGCGTGGTTCATGAGGGTTGTAACAAAGCACTTAACGAACACTTTAGTTTAGCCGCTATTCGTAATGAGCAAGAAGGTAGTAAAGTAACTTTGCCTCAGGGTTTTGATGCTGGAACTGTGCGTTTAACGGGTAACATTACTGGTGCTGCGCCTTTTACTGGAACCTTAATACATAAGGGTTGGCAGGTTACTAAAATCAATTTACCTAAACTGACTCAAGGGCATGATGCAACGATTATAGCGGCAGCAGAGGTTGAGCTATGAGTTTGTTTGATCACATAAAAAAAAAGCCAGATAGTGCCGAGACTGTTAATACTGATGAGCAATCGGCTACGAGCAACCCAACAGATAGCGCTGTAGCTGTTAATACTAACCAAGGTTTGTTTGGCAATTTAGGAAGTTATCAAGCAGAACAAACGCCTACGACACAGCCTCATAGTCTTGCTGAAACTGCTTTAACAGAGACTGTTAAAGAACTTACGCCTAATGTCTCAGAAGAAAAGCATTATTCAGTGGGTATCGATTTAGGAACCACGCATTGTGTTTTGTCTTATGTGGATATTACCGATATAGACGAGGGTGAATATGTTCAGCAAGTATTGGCTATACCTCAATTAACATCACCGGGTGTGGTCGAAGATAGTTATCAGCTACCGTCTTTTTTGTATCAAGCTCATGAGTCTGAGCTTGCAGTAGGTTCAACTTCCTTGCCTTGGAATGCGAAACCCGATTATTTGGTCGGAGAAATTGCTAGAAATTTGGGTAGTAAAACGCCGATACGATTAGTATCTAGTGCAAAAAGTTGGTTATGTCATGCTGATGTTGATTGTAAAGCAGCAATATTACCGCCCGATGCCCCTGAAGAAGTTGAACGCGTATCACCTTTTCAGGCGACTACGGCTTATCTTCGACATCTATCCGATACTTGGAAAAATCAATTTCCTAATGCGCCCTTAGCTCAGCAAGATTTAGTTATTACTGTGCCTGCATCATTTGATCCGGCGGCGCGTGAACTCACCGTAGAATCTGCTCGTGCAGTCGGTCTAGGACAAGCCATCTTATTAGAAGAGCCTCAGGCGGCTTTGTATAGCTGGATAGAAAAAAGCCAAGGTGATTGGCGCAAACAAGCCCACTGTGGCGATATAATTTTAGTGGTTGATATTGGTGGTGGCACCACGGATTTATCATTGATTGCTGTTACTGAAGATAATGGGAATTTAGAATTTACTCGTGTTGCGGTAGGGGATCATATCTTACTGGGTGGTGACAATATGGATTTGGCTTTAGCTTATACCGTTAAAGCTAAGCTAGAAAAAGAAGGTAAACGCTTAGAGCCTTGGCAAGTCCAAGCCTTAACGCAGAGTTGCCGCGTCGCTAAAGAAAAAATATTGACGACTTCTACTGTAGATAGCATGCCTATAGTTGTGGCCAATCGGGGCTCATCATTATTGTCGGGTAATTTGCGTACCGAGTTGACTCGGGATGAAGTCAATAGTGTGCTAGTTGAAGGCTTTTTGCCTAAAGTAGCTGTCAGCGATAGACCTATTAGTCGTACCCGTGCCGGTTTAAGAAGCGCTGGTCTCCCTTATGCTCAAGATGCTGCGATTACTCGACATTTGGCGGCTTTTTTAGCTAAACAACAAAATGCTACGGATGATCTGACTGATATAAGCTTACCTGCACATGCTAGTTTCTTACATCCCACCGCTGTGTTGTTTAATGGCGGGGTATTAAAAGCCGAGGCGCTCGCTGAGCGTTTAATGAGCGTTTTAAATACTTGGTTAGTTGCTGAACAAGCCCCCGAAGCTCGATTATTGGCAGGGGCTGACTTAGATTTGGCCGTTGCCAGAGGTGCTGCTTATTATGGTTATGTACGTAAAGGTAAGGGTGTTCGAATCAAAGGTGGTACGGCTGCAGCCTATTATGTAGGTATTGAAAGTGCAAGGCCTGCGGTTCCAGGTTTAGCCCCCGAGATTGAAGCCTTATGTATTGCACCTTTTGGTATGGAAGAAGGCAGTAGCGAAGAATTACCCGATGATGAATTTGGTTTAGTGATTGGCGAGCCGGTGAGATTTCGCTTTTTTGCCTCAACCATACGTCGTGAAGATACTGTTGGCACGCGTTTGGATTATTGGTTAGATGACGAGTTATCTGAACTTGCCGAAGTTGAGATTACCTTACCAGTCGAAGGTCGTAGAGCCGGTGAGGTAGTGCCTGTACATTTGCTGGCTGCAGTCACCGAAGTTGGTACACTTGAATTACAAGCGGTGTCACAAAAAGATCAAGGCCGCTGGAAAATAGAGTTTGATGTTCGAGCTGGTGAGTAAAGACTTGTTGTGTGAGCGGTTTTATCGTTTCCACGCTCCGCGTCACTGCCCGCAGTTAAGACGTATTGGAACTTACTAGTAGGCCGGAATAAGGCTTTTCTAGCGACAGCGAGAAAAGCGTTTCCGGCATAGACACTGCTCGTATGGCCGGAAACGCAAACACGCTCTACGCTAGCATGGTCTTATTCCGGCCTACAAAAGCTTAATTGTGGGCAGTGACTCAGAGCGTGGAACTATATTATAAATAATAACTAAATTGGATTTAAACATAACTGACCTATGACAGCAGAAAATAGCCCTAAAGAAACAACCCAAGCCCAATTACTTAAATTAAAAAACTACATTAATCAGGAGATTATCGGTCAGGATGTCTTGGTCGAAAGAATGCTGATAGGTTTGTTGGCAGATGGTCATATTCTGGTTGAAGGTGCTCCAGGCTTAGCTAAAACCAGAGCCATTAATGTCTTAAGCAAAGGCATTCAAGGTGATTTCCATCGAGTGCAATTTACCCCTGATTTATTACCCGCCGATCTAACCGGCACTGAAATTTATCGCCCTCAACAAGGTAGCTTTGAATTTCAAAAAGGCCCCTTATTTCATAATCTGATTTTAGCTGATGAAATCAACCGTTCACCTGCAAAAGTGCAGGCGGCATTGCTGGAGGCGATGGCAGAGCGTCAAATTACAGTGGGTCAGGCTACTTATCCTTTGCCGCAATTGTTTATGGTAATGGCCACGCAAAATCCTATCGAACAGGAAGGAACTTATCCCTTACCCGAAGCCCAGTTGGATCGATTTTTATTGCATGTGAAAGTTGATTACCCCAAAGCTGAGCATGAAAAAAGCATCTTGCATTTAGCGCGTAGAGAAGCGCGTTCAGAAGCGATAATAAAGCTAGATAAATTTGAACCTATTAATCAGAGCACTTTGTTTGAGGCACGTAATCAAGTGCTAGACATCTACATGGCTGAAAGCTTAGAAGATTATTTGTTACAAATTATATTGGCAACTCGTAATCCTGCTGCTTATGGTGCAGATTTAGCGGCTTGGTTGCAATACGGTGCCAGCCCAAGAGCTAGTATCGCCTTAGATCGTTGTGCAAGAGCTAAAGCGTGGTTATCACAGCGGGATTTTGTTGGTCCAGAAGATATACAAGATATAGCTTTCGATGTTTTAAGACACCGCCTGATTTTGTCTTATGAAGCCGAAGCTGAAGGCATTACCACCGATCACTTTATTAAAGAACTCATTGCTAGGATTGCTGTCCCTTGATGTTAGCTAATAAAGTCACTGAGCCTCCTAAAGACCTGGTTTCGGTATCATTAAAGTCCTTGATTGATTTGGCAAAACCGGCCAGTCGCTTAAATTTACAGCACAGTCAAAATCGAGCCCAACAAAGCGGCGCGTATGTATCGCGCTTTAAAGGCCGAGGCATGGAATTTGATGAAGCCAGACTTTATCAACCGGGTGATGACATCCGTAGTATAGATTGGCGGGTGACAGCGCGTACCGGTAAAACCTATACCAAAGTCTTTAGAGAAGAGCGCGAGCGGCCGGTATTTATTTCGGTAGATGATCGTATGACCATGCACTTTGCAACGCGCGGTGTTTTTAAATCGGTATTGGCGGCAAAGCTAGCAGGCTTATTAGCCTGGGCTGCCGAGCATCATGGCGATAGGATAGGCGGTCAATTGTTTACAGAACAGGCTTGCCATGAATTAAAGCCACAAAACGGTAGACATGCGGTACTTAGGTTTCTAAATGCTTTGGTTAATCCACAAAAATCTTCAGAGAAATCGTTCAGCTTGTCTCAAGTATTAGCACGCTTAAACCAACATGCGCGTCCGGGTAGTTTGGTTTATATCGTCAGTGATTTTCGGGGTATTAATGATGAATCCGAGGCCTATATTGCTAAGTTGTCTCGACATTGCCAGGTTGTACTGATTTTTATTTATGATCCTTTAGAAAGCAGTTTGCCGGTTAAAGGTCGCTTTAGATTCACTGATGAACTCAAAGATGTAGTCGTCGATGCCGGTGATCAAAAAGCGCTATCTGAATATCATCAACGTTTTATTGAGCGACTACAACGTATAGAATCATTGGCTAAAAAAACAGGTTTAGCCTTTATTCAATGCAGTACGCAAGATGATCCTGTGCAATGTTTAAGATGATGATCGACATACATTACTCAATGGCGACATGGGGTCTCTGTAGGGACAGGTCGCGACCTGTCCTTTCGATGATTTAATACCAAACTAAGTTCTTATCCTAATCCTGCTGTAATTAACTGAATAAAATGCAAGAAACTGAACTCCCTCTTAAAGACATACATCTGCCTGATGCGATCAGTTGGTGGCCTCCGGCTATTGGTTGGTGGTTTTTGATCGTGTTGATTCCAACCCTCTTAGTGTTTTCGTACTGGCTTTATAAACGACTAACTCGCAAAACGTCACTAAAAACAGCGAAAAAAGCCTTACTTGCTATCAAGCTTAATGTAGAGCTTGATAACACCCAAAAGCTACGTGAACTGTCTATATTACTCAGACGTGTCGCTGTGAGCTTAGCACCTAGAGCAGAAGTGGCAAGCTTAACTGGGCAATCATGGTTAGCATATCTTGATCAATCATTAACGGGCGCACCTTTTACAGAAGGCGGTGGGCAATTTTTGATTTCCGCGCCTTATCGTAATGCTGCGCCTAGCGATCAAGACATAACTCTATTCATCAGTCTTTGCGAAGATTGGCTTAAAGCTCAAACTAAACCTGCCAAAAACAAAAAAATATCATGATTCATTTTGCCTGGCCTTGGCTGTTAACCGTATTGCCTTTACCTTTATTGATACGCTGGTTATTGCCTGCTCAGAACCCAGTCGAACAAGCGGCTTTAAAAGTGCCGTTTTTAGCGGATTTTTCCTTAGGTCAAACCACAGCGAGTTCTCAAGCTAAGCAATGGCCGTTATTACTAGCGGCTATCGCTTGGTTGTTATTAGTGTTAGCTTGCACGCGTCCTCAATGGCTGGGTGAACCCATAGAACAAGCTGTCAGTGGTCGAGATTTAATGCTGGCGGTCGATTTGTCGGGCAGTATGGAAGAGCAAGATTTTATGATCAACAATAAGCCGGTCGATAGATTGACGGCTAGCAAATGGGTGGCGGGTGATTTTATTAATCGACGAGTAGGTGATCGCATCGGCTTGATACTGTTTGGCACTCAAGCTTATTTGCAAACCCCGTTAACCTTTGATAGAAAAACCGTGCTGACTTTATTGAATGAATCGGTGATCGGTCTGGCTGGTGAGAATACTGCGATAGGTGATGCCATAGGTTTGGCAGTTAAGCGTCTTAAAAACCAAGCTGCCAATAGCCGCGTATTAATTTTAATGACCGATGGCGCAAATACCGCAGGTGAAATTGCACCCATAAAAGCTGCGGAATTAGCAGCGGCTAGCCATCTAAAAATATATACCATCGGCATAGGCGCTGATGAAATGGTGGTGCGCAGTTTTTTTGGTAATCGTAAAGTAAATCCCTCGCGCGACTTAGATGAAAACACTTTAGTTAAAATTGCTGAAAGTACTGGTGGTCGTTATTTTCGAGCCAGAAATGCCGATGAATTGAGTTATATCTATATGTTGTTAGACAAACTGGAGCCTGTCGAAAAAGACAAGCAATACTTCAGGCCACGTAGCGAATTATATAGTTGGCCATTATCACTTGCCTTGGGCTTGGTCGCAGTTATCTGCTTGTCTCGTTTGAGGTTATCATGAGTTTTTCCGAGTTTCATTTCATTAGACCCACTTGGTTGCTAGCCATATTGCCTTATTTAGTTATTGTTGTGTTAATGCTTAGAAATAAGCTAAGTCGGGGTAATTGGTCAGCGGTATGTGATGCAGAATTGTTACCTTATTTACTGCAAGAAAAGGCCGTTCAAAATAGTCGCTGGTTGCTAACTACCGGAGCTATCGCTGCGTTTTTAGTTATTGTCGCCTTAGCAGGGCCTAGTTGGCAGCGTGTTCCTTCACCAGTATTTAGAAATGATTCGGCCTTAGTAGTTGCCTTGAACTTATCGCATTCTATGGATGCTGAAGATATTAAACCCAGTCGTTTGATACGTGCGCGTTATAAAATCGCTGATATTTTAAAGCGGCGCAAAGATGGTCAAACGGCGCTGTTGGTTTATTCGGGTGCTGCTTTTACAGTAACTCCATTGACCGATGATACTGAAACTATAAATAGTCAGTTAACAGCGTTAACTACCGACATTATGCCCAGCGAGGGCAATGATACCGAGTTAGTGCTTAAAAAGGCCGTGGATTTGTTTAAACAGGCTGGTTTGCAAAAAGGCCAGATACTGTTAATCACTGATAGTGTTGATGCTGATAAAACTAAGCCAGCCGTCACAGCATTAGAAAACTACAGTCTATCCATCTTAGGTGTAGGCACAGCTGAGGGTGCACCCATCGCCTTAGCTCAGGGCGGCTTTTTAAAGGATGAACACGGCTCGATTGTTATTCCTAAATTAAATGCCTCTGATTTGGCAAAGTTAGCCCAGCAAGGTCATGGTATTTATCAAAGCATCAGTGCCGATGATAGCGACATACTGGCCTTGTTATCGGCCTTAGAGCAACCAGTACAGCAGCAAGGCAAAGAAAATAAAAATCTACTCTTAGATCAGTGGGAAGATCAAGGGCCTTGGTTATTGTTATTAGTCTTACCATTGGCAGCCTTGAACTTTAGAAAAGGTTTATTAACGATTGCTTTATTACTGTTATTGCCCTTACCTAAAAACAGTTACGCTATGGAATGGAAAGACTTATGGCAGAACAAAGATCAGCAAGCCGAGCAAGCGTATAAAAATAATCAATTCGAACAGGCTGCGAGTTTATTTGAAAACTCTAATTGGAAGGCGGTTGCTAATTACAAAGCCGGTGCTTATGATAAAGCTTTGGAGAATCTAGCGCCTAAGCCAGACGAAAAAAATGCTAATGTTTTATATAATCAAGGTAATGCCTTAGCAAAGTCAGGTCAATTGGAGCAGGCACTCAAAGCTTATGAAAAAGCCTTAGCGCTTAATCCTGCCGATAGCGATGCTAAATACAATAAAGAACTTGTAGAAAAAGCCTTAGAAAAACAAAAGCAAGATAAGAACAAACAAGATCAGCAAAAGAAAGACGATAAGCAGGATAAGCAAGACCAGTCTGAAAAAGACGATCAGCAAAAAAAGGATGGCGAATCTTCTGATAAATCAGAGCAACAAAAAGCCTCAGAACAAAAGCCAGAGCAATCCGAAGAAAAGAAATCCCAGCAGCAACAAGCCGATGAGCAAGGTAAGCCAGATAATAAAGAGCCAGAAAAACAACCTGAAGCTGATAAAGCAGAGCAGTCTGCAGAGCCAAAAAAAGCCGAGGATAAACAACAGCCCAAACCAGCTTCAGAAGCTGTTGAGCCTAGCGATGAGCAAAAGCAAGCTAATGAGCAATGGCTGAAAAGAATTCCAGATGATCCCGCTGGTTTGTTAAAGCGTAAATTCAAATATCAATATGGGCAACAGCGCGGGCAGTGAGATACCTAGAGATAAAACCTGCATCAATAATTGACAGTATTTGTAGGTCGGGTTAGCGATAGCGTAACCCGACCTTGAAACCAAAATGAATAATACTTATCTCTTTGTTTACGGCACCTTGCGGCGAGAGACTAATAGCGAAATGTTTAAGCTATTAGCAAAACATGCCGATTTTGTGAGTACAGCAAGCTACCAAGGAAAACTCTACAAAATCGATAATTACCCCGGTGTAATACCCTCAGCAAACCCAGTAGATAGTGTGCAAGGTGAAGTCTATCTGTTACATAATCCTAACTTAATTTTGCCACAATTAGATCAATACGAAGAATGTGGTCCTGGTTTTGCAGAGCCCACCGAATATAAGCGAGAGCTCTGGAGCGTTAGCTTACAAAATGGCCAGCTTATTCAAGCTTGGCTTTATAGATACAATCATTCTACAGCAGCTCTTGAAATACTGTCATCTGGTGATTTTCTAAGACATATTGATTAAGTGTATCGAGTTATTTCCAGCTAAGGTGTAGGGACAGGTCGCGACCTGTCCGCGCAATACTATAAACCCATATGTCATGACATATAATTTCTAGCGTTTTGACTTAATGCCGGACGGGGTTTAGATGCGTCTAAGCGTTGCTATCAACAATTACCGAAGTTGACTGAATATTTACTTAGATGGATTAAATGAATCGGCAAACCATTCTGTTAAATCACGAGTTTCACCTAGGCCGCTAAGGCGGCGATCAATGGTATCGTGATTACCCCATACTACTTCTGAGTAAGCGCCTTGGTCTACAAGAGCCTCGATATCTTTACAGTACAATCCCAGTTCTCGTTGCACATAAAAGCCATAAGTGCGGCAAGCGACTGGGCGATGTTCGTAAACTCTGCAAGCGCCTTCTGTCTGATTTAACATCGGGCAAATGATGGGACGAGAAGTCTGCTCGGCTAGGGCTGAAATATCTAGCTTAATGTCCTCTAGTTGATCAGAGGGTAGGGCGGCTAGGCCGATCTTTAGCCACTGCCATTCTTCAATAGTTAGTCTGGGTATTTCAGCTAATCGCCGACAGCAGCCGTCACAGCCTATGCGACATAACCAATCCTGATTATCATCGCTAATGGTTTTTACACGCGCAGCAATGTCATCATGGAGTTGGTGGAGTGTGTTCAGCTTAAACACTGCTTATAGATTACTTGTTCCAAGGCATAATAGGCACGGTAGATATGCTATTAGCTGGCGCACCTTCAATGAGTTTACGGCTGATAGCGACATACACTAGCGTGTTGCGTTTGGCGTCAAACATGCGGCTGACTTTGGTTTCTTTAAAGAGCAATGAGGTGTC
>CAIZMK010000161.1 GCA_903934035.1 uncultured Methylococcaceae bacterium | reverse complement strand
CAATGATATTGAGTATCGCGGTAATGTGCGTACCGGCTCTATCTTAGTTGAGCAGATGTCTATTGCTGGGGAATAATGTATAAGCCTTTGTAGGTCGGGTTAGCGATAGCGTAACCCGACGCAATGGACTACGAAATACCTGGTTACGCTGTCGCTAACCCAACCTACGGGTATCAATAACTCGCTTTATAACGCATCAACAATATCAGCAATTAACTGAGGGCCTTTATAAATTAAGCCGCTGTATACTTGTACTAAGCTTGCACCAGCACTTAATTTTTCTTGAGCATCTTCGGCACTTAAAATACCACCAGCAGCAATAATTGGAACTTTTCCCTGACATTCAGCCGATAAGCCTCGCACGACTCGGGTTGCCGCTTCTTTAACAGGCGCGCCACTCAAACCACCGGCTTCATTTGCAAAAGGGTGGCCAGTTATCTTGTCTCTAGCAATAGTCGTGTTAGTGGCAATGACTCCGTCAATAGAAAATTCTAATAGCAATCGACCTATATGACCTATTTCATCATCGTTTAAATCAGGTGCAATTTTTAGTGCTAAAGGTACATAAAAACCGTGTTCTCGTTCCAGCTTAATTTGCTCTTCCTTTAAAGAGCTGATTAGACTTTTTAATTCATCACCTTGCTGAAGTTGCCGTAAGTTCTTAGTGTTGGGTGATGATACATTTAAGGTGATATAGCTAGCCAAGCTATAGGCTTTGCGCAAACCAATTAGATAATCATCAACAGCCTGCTCTATTGGGGTATCAAAATTTTTACCGATATTAATGCCTAAGATGCCGCTGTAATGACTATCTTTAACTTGGCTTAACAAATGATCTAAACCCAGATTATTAAAACCCATGCGATTAATAATGGCCTGATGTTCAGGCAATCTAAATAAGCGTGGTTTAGGATTGCCGGGTTGTGGTCGTGGAGTCACCGTACCTATTTCTATAAAGCCAAACCCTAAGTCTGATAGTGCCTCTATATAATCGCCATTTTTATCCATGCCTGCCGCAAGACCTACAGGGTTTTTAAAGTGCAGCCCCATAACAGTGACTGGTTTATCGCCCATTTCGGTGAGTATTAACTTTTTTAGCCCATAATGATGCGTAGCCTTAAGTAATTTAAGGGTGACTTCATGGGCTGTTTCAGGATCAAGGTTAAATAACAGGGGACGTAATAAAGGATAAATGTTCATGTTGTAGTGAAGTAAGTTTAAGAAATAAGGGCTGCAACCGCTTTAAGAATGGCAATTCATTAGCCTAAGCAAAAAATGCTTATTGTTCGAGCAGCGACGCAGCTAAAGCCGCTCCCACAAAAGAGCCGATGTATTAGCTGTTGCTATCGGCCTAATTGATAAGGTTCTGGCGCTACACTAGTGGGTCTATTTAACAGTATATCGACCATAAGCTCAGCAGATGCAGGACCCATAACTAAGCCGTTTCTAAAGTGGCCCGCATTAATGCTCAAATTATGAATATCTGGATGTCGATCTATATAAGGAATGCCTAATTCAGTACCAGGTCTTAAGCCTGCCCAGTGATGAATGATTGGTGCGTGTTTGAGAGCAGGTAATAAAGTTAATGCAAATTCAGTTAAGTTTTTTCGTGCTGTTTCAGTAGTGTGCTTACTAAAACCATCGTGCTCTACAGTACTGCCCGCTAAGATTTTTCCATCACGTCTAGGAATTAAATAGTGATCACCATCCAATACCATGCTGGGCAACAAGCCCGCTTCGGCCTCAAATAATAACATTTGGCCTTTAACAGGAGCAATACTAGGCTGAATCAGTAAGTCTTTAAAAAGCTTTTGAAATAATGATCCGGTCCAAGCGCCGGCAGAAATAATAACGTCCTTAACAGGGTACAGGCCGGTGCTAGTTTCAATATGGGTAATGGAGTTATTTGCTTGTCTGATAGCGGTTAATTCACAGTTTTCAACAAGATTAACACCCTTGTTAATCAAATCTTGTTTTAAAGATTTAACCAACCTTGGATTGCGAGCTTGAGCAATGTCAGGTAACCACAAGGGCTGATTGGTTTGCGTCACTAAATCATTAAAGAAAGCACTATCTGCTTTTTGAAAGCGTACGCCATGATAGTGGCACCAAGCGACAGCTTCGTTAATATCTGGATTTTTAGTGATTAATAAGCCGCAGGGTGTCCATTCGGGGTCTTTGTTAGTATCTGCAATTAACTGTGTTGCTAAGCTTGGATATAAAGATAGGCTGCGGACAGCTAATTGGCTAATGGCATCAGCTTGTCGCCAAGGATAAAGCGGCAACAAAATACCTCCACCTGCCCAAGAAGATTCTTGCCCTAACAAGGCTTTGTCAATAATAGTTACGCTAGCGCCGGCATTGACGAAGGCTCTGGCTGTCAATAAGCCGATAACACCGCCTCCAATCAAAGTAATATCTGTAGTTTGAGTCATGTATCTGAAAGAAATAAGTCGAGTAGTTGGCTTACGAGTAGTGTAATTCAAGCTAAATTTTTAATGTTTCCATGGCAAAGTATACCGCGATATAAGTTACATTTTAGTCTTTATGTTTCTGCGGTTGTGAGTTGCTCTGGCGCTACGACTAATCGTCGTTGTAAATAAGATTATGGTATAAATTTTGTTGTTTTTAACTTACAGTAGCGTAATATTTTTATTGCATAATCAATTATTAGCGCTTACCTATTGATATATATAGTTTATTTATTTGCGAGAAAATAACATTAAAGCTTGTATGGGCTGAAATTTACTGATATGATTTGCGCCGTGCAATCGGATTTGTTGTATTTAAACAAATTTTTGTAACATAAACATTACGAGGGGAACACATGACACATAATAAAAATAAATTAAGCCTAGGTATCGCCCTAGCTACATTAACTATGGCAGGCGCTTTAGTTTCTACTGCGGTTGTTGCTGATGACGCTGCAACTGCAGCACCAAAAGCGGCAAAGCATAAAGCTGCAAAGCACAAAGCAGAAGCTAAAACAGCTTATGCCTCGCCTAGCAAAGTTGATATCTTAGAAGCTCAATTACGTGCAATGCAAGATGAAGTGGCTGCGTTAAGAAGCCAAGTACGTGCACCTGCAACTCCAGTTGCTAGCGTTGATGCACAAAAAGTACAAGATTTAGATGCTAGAGTGGCAACAGTTGAAGCGACTTCAGCTAAGCAAGTTAGCAAAGCTAAAAACCATATGATTTATTTCCGTGGTGGTTATGCGGGTAATGATTCAGTTATGGTCGCTACTACTAGTACCGACACAAGCGGTAATAGCATTGCTAATACAGGCATGCATAAAGACGGTTGGAATTTCGGTGCTGGTATCGATTTTAGCTTGACTGACAATATGTTTGGCTTAATGAACAAGACCGAATTGTTGGGCGAGTTGGATATTAATTATGTTGATTTAGGTACATTTAGCTCATCAATTATAGGCGCTGGAACGAGAACAAATGCAGCTCAAAGTATGTTGAGAATTACTGCAGCTCCAAAAATTAAATTCTTTGAGGGTAGCAAACTCAGACCTTGGATAATTCCTGTCGGTTTTACTATGAATGTAATCAGTCCACCTAGCCAAGTAAATGCGATTACTGAATTAATGCCAGCCATGCATTTTGGTACAGGTGTTGATTACAACATCTGGAAAAGCATTTATATCGGTACTGATGTACGTTACAACATGGCGTTTAGCACTTTAAACGGTACTAACGTTAATGGTTTAACTGCAGGCGGTTCTGTCGGTTTTGGTTTCTAAGTAAACACTTAAAAACTTAAGCGAGTAAAGAAGGGAGGGCGTTAAGCTCTCCCTTTTTTTTGCCTAAAAATCGTGAGTTCTTGTCATTCATAAACATTTTTAACTTTACAGCTTGTATAGCAAAGTCATATTATGAGTCCTAATTTAGTCCTATAAAAAGACAATACACATCGTTATGAGCATTACTCAGGATATTCGTCCCGTCAGCTATTTAAAGTCTAGGTCTGCTGATATTTTAAAGCAGGTTAATGAAACCCACAGGCCCATCATTATTACTCAAAATGGTGAGCCCAAGGCGGTATTGCAAGATACCGAAAGTTACGAAAATATGAGAAACACCATAGGCTTGCTTAAGTTGCTGGCTATGGGTGAAGAAGATATTAGAAAAGGACATACCCTAGAGCAAGATCAGGTTTTTCAAAATATAGAAAAACTGTTGAACATAAAATGACGGCTAATTATCAAGTTATCTGGACGAAAACAGCCCAAAGCGATGTACTGGCTATTCTTAGCTATATTAAGAAAGATAGCCCACTTGCAGCAAAAGAGATCTTTAATAAGCTTAAAGCACAAGTGGAAACGTTGGTTTTATTTCCGGAGAGAGGGCGAGTGGTTCCTGAGTTATTTAGTCAGGGCATTTGCTTATATCGAGAAATTGTTATGGCTCCGTGGCGGGTTGTGTATCGAATCGTTGATAAAGCGGTTTTTGTTTTAGCCGTTATTGATGCCCGTCGTAACGTAGAAGATGTTTTATTAGACCGCTTAATCCGAATAAATAATGAAAACTTTATATCCTGAACTAGCCCCTTACCATCACTTTTTTTTAGAAACCGGCAGCAAGCATCAAGTATATGTCGAGCTCAGCGGTAATCCTGAGGGTTTCCCCGTCATTTTCTTACATGGTGGCCCTTGTTCTGGTACTAAACCTGATCATCGGCGTTTTTTTAATCCTGAACATTATCAAATTATTCTTTTTGATCAGCGAGGTTGTGGCCAGTCGTTGCCTTTTGGTGAACTGGAAAACAATACCACCCAAGATTTAATAGCCGATATGGAAAACATTCGGCACACACTGGGTATTGATCAGTGGTTGGTATTTGGTGGTTCTTGGGGTGCTGCACTGGCTTTACTTTATGCGCAACAACACACCAAGCAGGTCGCTGGTTTAATCTTGCGTGCGGTATTTTTGGCCAGACAAGCAGATTTAGATTGGTTTGCAAAAGATGGCGCTAATCGTATTTATCCAGAACAATGGCAAAAACTGATCGACAGTGTACCTGAGTCTGCAAGAAATCAACCTACACTAGCTTTATATGATGCCTTATGGGGCGAAGATGAATTAGCAAAAAGACGCGCCGCTAAAGAATGGATGGCTTGGGGTGCGCAAGTTGCTTTAGGTAATGCCTATCAACCTAGTCATGAAAGTGAGCATATCACCGAAAAAATGGTTAAGCAGGCGCGTATGGAATTGCATTATGCTCAGCAGCGTTACTTTATTAAAGAAAATCAGATTTTAGAAAACTGTGTGCTATTATCAGCTATCGACACGGTTATCATTCATGGTCGTCAAGATTTTGTCTGCCCCATTGAAGCAGGTATGCGATTACATCAAGCGTTACCGCAGGCACAGTACCATATATTACCGAATGCTGGACATATTGCTCAAGGCGAAGAAATGATAGATGCATTAGTGTCGGCAACAGATCAATTTATAGAATTAGGCTATTTCTTCAATAGCTGCCTTTAAGGTTTTCCCTACTGGAGTACAGCGGCGTTAGTCCTTGTTTATGCAATTGTTAGTGATTGCACTCCAGTTTTTTAATCAGACTCTTACATTCCTAAAATGCCAAAACCCCCAAAAAAACGTTTAATTATTGCTATGACTGGCGCTACCGGTGCTGTTTATGGTGTGCGTATGTTACAAGTGTTACAAGCGCAGCCAGAATGGGAGACACATCTGATCATTTCTTCAGCAGGTGTGGTTAATTTAAAGCATGAAATGGATATGAAGCGTGCTGAATTAATGGAGTTGGCTGATGTTACTCATGGCATTAATGATATTGCCGCTAGTATTTCAAGTGGCGGCTTTAAAACTGAAGGTATGATTATTGCGCCTTGTTCTATGAAAACATTAGCTGCCGTTGCTCATGGTTTTGGTGATAATTTAATTTCACGATCCGCTGATGTGGTCTTAAAAGAACGCCGACGCTTGGTGATAATGCCTAGAGAAACACCGTTGAATCTAATACATATCAGAAACATGGCCAGCGTTACAGAAATGGGCGGCATCATGTTTCCACCTATGCCGGCTTTTTATAGTAAAACTGATTCTTTAACGGCGATGGTCAACGAAACCGTGGGTCGTGTATTAGATATGTTTGGGGTGAATGTTGAGGGCTTATATACACCTTGGGAAGGCTTATAAATCATATCTATCTTATATGATTTCGACTTTTGCCCGATCTATAAAGTGAGCGCTGAGGGTTCTCTGGGTTTCAAAAGCGATGTTGGGTGTTTTATCCTGCAGAGGCATAGGAGACTGTGAAAGTATTATGACTTTAGCTTCCCCCTTTGTAAAAGGGGGATCGAGGGGGATTTTATTAAGT
>CAIZMK010000160.1 GCA_903934035.1 uncultured Methylococcaceae bacterium | reverse complement strand
GCATTCAATATTGAATTAAGGCAGTTTGTTTTATAAAAACAAAATTTATTAAGTAAAAGCCAAAATTCAATAATAAAAAAGCAAAGTTAGTTAAGTAAAAATGATTTTTACTTAACTAAAAAGCAACTTTAGTTTTGTAATCTATAAATTCAAATATGAAATTGTCATTATTAAAAACGAAAAAAGATTTTGTCTCTTAAAAAACTGAAGATACTTAACTAAATAAGTAATTTAGTTTTGATAAAATATTTTTTAGTTAATTAAAACTATCTTATTGAATAAAAAATAAGAAATATCAAATCAATTTAGCAAAATATAGGAACTAAACACCTAATTAAGCAAGGCTTGGTAAATAATTAGACGCTTTTTATTAAGCCTTAATTTAGTCTCGATGTAGCAATGCGTAGTCAAGGTTTTATAGCACTCCGACCTCCTCGATTACTCTGCGCTTCATCGAGACTACTTACTAACGGGTCGTTTAAATCAGTACAATCAAAAGAAGGTAGCGGTTTTTAAGTTATAAGTACTGTTAAAGTTGATTATTTAGCGCTAATACTTATTCACCCGTCTCAGTAATAATCACATCAATGCCATTTTGTCTGAGTCTTCCTCTGATGGTATTAATACTGGGCATTTGAGTATAAGGTCCCATTTTTACTCGATACCAACTGATGATGCCTATTTTTTGTTTCTGTATGGTTGATTCCATTCCCATACTGGCTAATTTAGTTTTTAAGGTTTCGGCTTCTTTGTAGGTTTTAAAAGAGCCTACTTGCAAAATATAATGAGCCTCTTTGGCTTTACCTACATGCTCTTCCCGAGTTCTGGTTTTGATTTCATATTCAGGAACAACCACTTCTTTTTCTGGCAAGATGGTATAAAAATCAAATTGAGGAGGTTGAGGGGTCTGTTTTACTTCAGGCTTTTTCTCTTCTTTAATGGCTACTGAATTTTCTGCAAGTGTTTTATTGGCTGGGACTTCTACAGCCGTTGGAGTAGTTTCTTTATGACGAGTACTTATATAAACCAAAAATACCACGAAAGAAATAATGATGGCGGTAATTAACATCCACCTCCACACACTTACTTTGGAGCGTTCATCATTATGATGTCTTTGCTGCTTAGCAAATTTTCCTTTAACAGGCCTTGGCTTATAATCTCTAGTCATTACATGGATTCGGGTGCGTTAATACTTAATAAACCTAGTCCATTAGACAAGACCTGCTTTACTGCACAAATCAAGCTTAGACGGGCATTACGGATCACTTCGTCATCAACCAAAAACTGATGAGCATTGTAATAAGTGTGAAAATCATGTGCTAATTCGCGTAAATAAATAACTAATTGATGCGGTTCATATTGCAGAGCAGCGCGTTCTAGTACTTCAGGATATCGTGCTAACACGACTAATAATGAGCTTTCATGTTCTTCTGTTAGTTTTTCTAAATTCTCTAAACCTAACACTAAATTTCTTTGCCAGCCTTTTTCGTCTAATTGACGTAATACACTACAAACGCGTGCATGAGCGTATTGAACGTAAAAAACGGGGTTATCGTTAGATTTTGAGGTCGCTAATTTTAAATCAAAATCCATGTGTTGTTCTGAGCGACGCATTAGATAAAAGAATCTAGCGGCATCCTTACCGACTTCAGCACGTAATTGTCTTAAAGTAACAAATTCTCCAGAACGTGTGGACATTTGTACACGTTCTTCACCTCGATAAAGTACGGCAAACTGAACTAATAAAACATGTAATTTTGATTCATCAGCACCCAGCGCTTTAATAGCCGCTTTAACTCTAGGTACATAACCATGATGATCAGCTCCCCAAATATCGATAATTTGGTCAAAACCTCTATCTAGTTTATTCATGTGGTAAGCAATATCAGAAGCAAAATAGGTGTATTGCCCATTCTCTCTAATGACCACACGATCTTTTTCATCGCCTAATTGGCTAGACGCAAACCAAGTTGCACCTTCTTGTTCATAAAGATAATTGCCAATACGTAAGCGTTCTAGGGCATTTTCTACTGAACTATCATCCATGAGCTGACGTTCTGAAAACCATTGTTGATAATCGACACCAAACTCAATTAAATCTGCTTTGATATCTACTAAGATAGTCTCTAAGCCAATCTGAAAAAACTCTCGATATAATTCAGAGCCTAACAAGCTCTTCATCCTAACAATCAAAGCATCGATATGTTCATCCTTATCGCCACCTTGAGGTTCATCGGCAGGAATTTGTTCGAACACGACTTCTATGGATCTACGATATTTGTCTTTAGCGTTATTAACAATATCTAAGGCAATATTACGTGCATAATCACCACGATAAGCATTGCTTGGAAAAGTAACGAGTTCTCCACAAACTTCTAAATATCTTAACCAAATACTAGTGGCCAATATATCCATTTGTCGGCCTGCATCATTTACATAATATTCACGATGTACTTCAAAACCCACTGCTTCTAGTAAATCAGAGACTGCAGAACCATAAGCAGCTCCTCGACCATGGCCGACATGAAGGGGTCCAGTAGGATTAGCGGATACAAATTCAACCTGAACTTTCTTACCAGCACCCTTTGTACTTAAACCAAAGGAATTGCCAAGCTCATGAATTTGTTTAATAACACCAAATTGGGTATTTGGATTAACAAAGAAATTAATGAAGCCAGGGCCCGCTAATTCTATTTTGGTAATAGCATCATTAGTAGGTAATGCTGCGATGATTTTTTCTGCTAATTGACGAGGATTTAACTTTGCTGGTTTTGCTAATACTAACGCTAAATTTGATGCAAAATCACCATGTTGAGCATCACGAGTACGTTCGATCATAATCACTGGTGGAGTATCTAAATTTAACACACCTTCAGCTATAAGTGTTTCAACAGCTTGGATGAGTAAACCCTCTATTTTTTGTTTCATTTATTCACTGCTTAGTTATCGGATAAATATTGAGCGCATTATCCAACATAATGCCTTGTTTATCCATTCAAACCCTATTAAAAATAACTTTTAAGTTAATAAACCCCTCAATATAACATTATAAATATTATTGTTATTTTAGTTATACGCTTAGATTCTCCTGTTATTAAATCTGTGATTAACTTGCTATCAAGCTGAATATAAAATTTTTGAAAACTTTTATCCACAGATTACAGGGCTATAAAAACACAGCTTTAAAATAGCCTCTAAGGGTTAATTTTAAAAGCCTGCCACTAGTTATCCACAGTTAATTGCTTTGTTAATAGTAATAATCTTTTAAAAAAATAACTTATATTATTATATTACGATTAATTCAATAATCAGACCCTAACTCGCTTTTTGAGTCCTTGTTTTTAAAATAAGTATTGATTTAACAAATTGTTTTATTGGACAAAATACTAGCGTATGGGCTTCGACGACTATATAATCATGTAACATAATCATTGTTAGGCCAATATAACTGCTTTTGTTTTGGCTTTATTTATTCAGCTAATTTTCCCAATATAAAAATCAATGAAATTTATAATTAATAGAGAAGATCTATTAACACCTTTGCAACAAATAGTGAGCGTTATAGAAAAAAGGCAAACCATGCCTATACTTTCTAATGTTTTATTGGTTATAGAAGAAGATTCTATTCGCTTAACAGGTACTGATCTTGAAATACAGATTATCGCTAATATTGCTGTAAATTCTGCAATACCAGGAACTATTACTGTTCCTGCGAGAAAATTTTTAGATATATGCAGATTATTGCCTAATGGAGCAGAAATTAAATTTGAACTGCAAAATGATAAAGTCAAAATTTCATCTAATCGCAGTCGTTTCTCATTGAATTGTTTATCCGCCGATAATTACCCTGAATTTTCTGAGACAGAGTTAACTCATTCTTTTTATATTAATTCTGGTAAATTAAAGAAATCGCTAGATAAAACCCTATTTAGTATGGCAAATCAGGATGTACGTTATTATCTAAATGGATTAATGCTTAATATTAGTAATAACAGAATTAAATTAGTAGCATCAGATGGCCATCGTCTGTCTATCTATGAAGATGATTTAGATCAAGAAACAGGGTATGAAGCTCGAATAATTATTCCTAGAAAAGGGGCGATTGAACTCAGTCGCTTATTAGACGATCCTGAGTCGGAATTACTAGTTAGTTTTTCTACCAACAATATATGCATTATAATCAATGATTTAATTTTTTCAGCTAAATTGGTTGACTCAAAATACCCAGATTTTGGTAAGGTTTTTAAGCAAGAATTCATTAGTCCAATTCATATACAAAAGCTCGCTTTGAAAGAAGCTTTAACGCGTGTTGCTATTCTATCTAATGAAAAAATTAAGGGTATTACCTTTGATATTAATGAAAATAGTTTGAGAATTAGCGCTCATAATCCCGAGCACGATGAAGCTGAAGAAGAAATAGCCATAGAATACATGGGATCTCCTATTTCTATAGGCTTTAATTCACAGTATTTATTGGATGCTGTTACTAATTTAGATTCTGAATTTGCAGTTTTAACTTTAGCTGCCAATGGTAGCAGTTGTTTTATTGATGAATCAGAACACTGTGCTTATAAATTTATTGTTATGCCTATGACGCTTTAGTTTTCCTAACAATCTGAAAATAAAGTATTTTTCAAGTTTTTTTGTTGAAAATTTAACTGCTTGATAACTCTCAATAAATCTATTTACTCTAAAAAAATGATAACTAAAACTAATTCACCTCTTGAAATCTCTGTTGAAGCTGGCACTAAATATTCTTGGTGTAGCTGTGGTTTTAGTAAAAATATGCCCTTGTGTGATAATGCTCATCGTGAATTTTCAGATAAGAAGTCTGTTAAATTTATAGCCGAAGAAACTAAAGCTATTTTTTTATGTGGCTGTTCAGAAACAAATACGCCTCCTTATTGTGATGGCAGTAATAATTGTAGGTCATAAAGTGGCGATAGAAATAGAACATAAATTTTTATTAGCTAATAATGATTGGCGTAATGATGTTAGTTATTCAGTTAAATATAAACAAGGCTATTTAAATTCAGTTGCAACGAGTTCCATAAGAGTAAGAATTAGTGATAATCATGCTTGGCTCAATATTAAGAGCGCTACTATTGGAACGCAACGTCATGAATATGAATATGAAATTCCCTTATCTGATGCGCAAGAAATAATTACTAATTTATGTAAAAAACCTATTATTGAAAAAACTCGTCATATTGTTATTAATGAGGGCAATACTTGGGAAATAGACGAGTTTGAAGGTGATAATATGGGTTTAATTGTTGCTGAAATTGAACTACCAGAAGTTGGAGCTGTTTTTTCAAAGCCTAATTGGTTAGGAGCAGAAGTTACTTCTGATCTTCGCTATTACAATAATAATTTAGCTAACCATCCTTATTCAGTTTGGTAATATCATTTCTAAGCATAAGATTGATTTCTTGCTCTAATTTGATCATCGTGCTTTGTCACATTCTCTAGTTAGTTTTCTTTGTTCATAACTGCAATGATAATTACTAAGCTAAATATTAGCTCTGTACGTAACATTATTCTGGCTGCGGTATTTCCCTCGCCGACATTAAATTTTATTATTGGTAAAAATGCTAGTGGAAAAACTGCTTTTCTTGAGGCAATTTTTTTATTAGGACGCATTAAGTCTTTTCGTTCTTCATCAATAAAATCAGTTATTAATTCATCATATTTAGAATTGGTTGTTTCTGCTGAAATATTGCAGATGAATGGTGCTACAGCCCATTTAGGTGTTCAAATTGACAGTAAAAACTATTGTTGTCGTATTAATAATCAAACTACCCATAAAAAATCAGATTTTGCTTATGCCTTACCTTTACAAGTTATTCATCCTAAAAGTTATGAATTACTTGATGCTGCACCTCAATTAAGGAGAGAGTTTTTAGATTGGGGGGTTTTTAATGACAATGAAAACTTTTTATTAGTTTGGCGACATTATAAAAAGTGTTTAGCGCATCGTAATTCATTATTAAAGACTCGATCCGTTAATCAACTTAATGTTTGGAATAACGAATTGGTTAATTACGGTACAATGGTAAATAATTACCGACAAAATTATTTACTTAAATTTAAACCAGTCTTTATAGAAATTGTTGCTAGGTTTCTTGACCTTAACGACGTTGAATTAAAGTATCTGTCGGGATGGAATACCGATAAGGAACTCGATTGTGTTTTTATAGAAGATATTGATAAAGATCTTCGTTTCGGATTTACACATAGTGGACCCCATCGCGGTGATATACAAATAATGGTTGCGGGTCGCTTAGCCAAAGACTATGTTTCTAGGGGCCAACTAAAATTATTAGTGATGAGTTTAAAGTTAGCTCAGATGCAGTTACTTAAAAATCAACATAGTAATATTGGTTGTTTTCTTATTGATGATTTTGCAGCTGAATTAGATGTCATCAATAGAGCTAAATTACTCAACTATTTAGTTGAGTTAGAATGCCAAGTATTTATAACAACGACTGAGCAATCTGATTTTGGTGATCTAACTGATATTAAGAATTACAAAATGTTCCACGTGGAACACGGCAATATAATACAAGTGTAATGTTTCATGTGGAACATTCACAACTACAGTAAAGTGAGAGAATTATGACCAACATTAACGAACAATATGATAGTTCAAATATACAAGTTCTAAAGGGATTGGATGCAGTTAGAAAAAGACCTGGAATGTATATTGGGGATACAGATGATGGATCAGGATTACATCATATGGTGTTTGAAGTAGTTGATAACTCAATTGATGAAGCTTTAGCTGGATATTGTAAAGAAGTAAAAGTTGTTATACATAGTAATGGTTCGGTAACAGTTTCAGATGATGGTCGAGGAATACCAGTAGATATACATAAGGAAGAAGGACGATCAGCAGCAGAAGTTATTATGACGATACTACATGCGGGTGGAAAGTTCGACGATAATGCTTATAAGGTATCTGGGGGCTTGCATGGTGTTGGCGTGTCAGTAGTGAATGCCTTATCCGAAGAGTTAAATTTAGAAGTGCGTAAAAATGGGCTACTTTATAAGCAACAATATCGTATGGGTAATCCAGTAGCTCCATTGGAGTCTGTAGGGCCAGCAGACGGATCAGGTACACTCATTAATTTTAAACCAAGTTCAGAAACTTTCACTGACACAGAATTTCATTATGATATTTTGGCAAAAAGATTACGTGAATTATCTTTTCTTAATTCAGGTGTACGTATAAGCTTGAATGATGAAAGGACAGACAGGCAAGATATATTTGAGTTTGAGGGTGGAATCAGTGCATTTGTAGTGCATCTTAATAAGAATAAAACACCCTTGTTTCCTGAAGTCTTCCATTTTGTTGCTGAAAAAGAAGGTGTAACAGTAGAAGTTGCGATGCAATGGAATGACTCTTATCAAGAAAATGTGTTTTGTTATACTAATAATATTCCCCAACGTGATGGGGGTAGCCATTTAGCAGGGTTCAGAGGAGCATTAACTCGAACTATCAATCAATATATTGAAGCGAGTGGTTTAGCTAAGAAAGAAAAAGTATCTACTACGGGTGATGATGCGAGAGAAGGTTTAACAGCGGTGCTATCAGTTAAAGTACCTGATCCTAAATTTTCATCACAAACAAAAGATAAATTAGTGTCTTCAGAAGTGAAACCTCTAGTTGAATCGACTATGAATGAAAAGTTACAGGAGTTTTTACTAGAAAAGCCACAAATAGCAAAATCGATAGTCGGTAAAATTATAGATGCGGCTCGTGCTAGAGAAGCAGCACGTAAGGCTAGGGAAATGACTCGTAGAAAAACGACATTAGACATAGCTGGACTACCAGGAAAACTGGCCGATTGTCAGGAAAAAGATCCAGCGTTGTCTGAATTGTTTTTAGTGGAAGGGGATTCAGCAGGTGGTTCAGCAAAGCAGGGTAGGGATCGACGTACCCAAGCGATATTGCCGTTAAAAGGTAAGATTCTAAATGTTGAAAAAGCACGCTTTGATAAAATGATTTCTTCAGAAGAAGTAGGGACATTAATTACAGCATTAGGCTGCGGTATAGGTAAAGAAGAATATAATCTAGAAAAGTTACGTTACCATCGCATTATTATCATGACAGATGCGGATGTTGATGGCTCGCATATTAGAACCTTATTATTAACGTTTTTTTATAGACAATTACCTGAGATAGTTGAGAAAGGTTATATCTATATTGCACAACCTCCTTTATATAAAGTTAAAAAGGGTAAACAAGAGCATTATGTTAAAGACGATGCTCAATTGAATGAATATTTAATTCAATTGGCATTAGATAAGGCTCAATTATTTACAGATGAAACAGCTCTGCCAATACAGGGACAAGGCTTAGAAAAATTAGCAAAAGAATATACTGGAGTCGTAAGTGTAATTAATCGTTTATCCAGACGTTATGACGATGTGTTTTTAGAACAGTTTTCATATATGGAGGTCATTACAGATGAAATTAAACAAGATCAGCAAAAGCTTGCTGCATGGTTTGGAAAACTTCAGCAACAATTAGAGGAGTCTGAAACTAAAGCCCTATTTAATATAGAACTAGAATATAAAGGCAATAATGATTTCACTGCAATCATAAATAAGCGTTTGCATGGTATTACTAAAACATTTGTTTTACCGTCATCTTTCTTTAATGGTAAAGATTATCAAAAAATAGCCCAATACGCTCAGGATACCCTGGGTATGTTTAATGAAGGCTCATATATGCAAATGGGTGAGCGAACCTACCCTGTCACTAGCTTTAAACAAGCCTTTGAATGGATGATGAAGGAAATTAAAAAAGGCCAACACATACAACGTTACAAAGGTTTAGGTGAAATGAACCCAGAACAATTATGGGAAACAACATTAGATTCTAATAATCGTAGGTTGTTACAAGTTAGAATCGAAGACGTCATTGCTGCAGATGAAATATTTACAACCTTAATGGGTGATGTCGTAGAGCCACGACGTGACTTTATCGTTAAAAACGCATTAGATGTAACTAATTTGGACGTTTAATTATGCTTAATTATCCTAATATTGATCCAGTCATATTCAGCATAGGACCTGCAAAAGTACATTGGTATGGGCTTATGTACGTTATTGGCTTTGCAGCTGTATGGTTTTTAGGACAAATAAGGGCTAAACAACCATGGTCGCCTATCAAACCAGAAACTATAGAAGATTTAGTCACTTACGGGGCTATAGGGGTCATTTTAGGGGGAAGAATTGGCTATATTTTATTTTATAATTTTAGTGAATTTATAAGTAACCCGTTGATATTATTAAAAATATGGCAGGGAGGTATGTCTTTTCATGGGGGAATGTTAGGAGTATTTATAGCAATGCGGTTTTTTTCAAAAAAGCATCAATGCTCTATGCTGCAATTAACCGATATTATTGCACCATTAGCCCCTATAGGATTAGGTGCTGGTCGTATTGGAAACTTTATTAATTCAGAGTTATGGGGTCAGGTCACTCAAGTACCTTGGGGAATGGTATTCCCAAACGGTGGCCCATTAGCACGACATCCTTCACAGCTTTACGAAGTGTTTTTAGAAGGAATTATTTTATATATTTTGCTTAATCTATATTCAAGAAAACAAAGACCTGTTGGAGCAATTACAGGACTTGCTTTGTTTTTGTATGGATGTTTTAGATTTTTTGTAGAATTTTATAGAATGCCAGACGCTCAACTTGGATATTTGGCATTAGATTGGGTTACTATGGGGCAGATATTGTCATTGCCTATGATTATAATAGGAGCAATATTGTTTTATTATTCAAATAAAAAAGAAATTACTAAAAAATACGAAAGTTAATTAAAAAAGAGGGTAAATCATGCTTTGGTTAAAGGCGTTACACTTAATTTTTATGGTTACTTGGTTTGCAGGATTATTTTATCTACCTCGCTTATTTGTTTATCATGCGCAAAGTACCGATGAAATAAGTCATGAACGATTTAAGATAATGGAACGTAAATTATTTTACGGCATTATGACGCCAGGAATGATAGCGACCCTTATATTTGGTATTTGGATGTTAGTTGATTATGCTTGGTTACTTTATGGTAACTCTTGGTGGTTAACAATAAAGCTTACCATGCTAGGATTAATGGTGGCCTACCATTGCTTATGTGGTCTTTGGCTAAATGATTTTAAGCATGACCGCAATGTACATAGTCATATTTATTATCGTTGGATGAATGAAGTCCCCGTCTTATTTTTAGTAGGCATCATTATTTTGGCAGTCGTTAAGCCTTTTTGAGCGTCAGACGATAGTGATATAAAACGTAGTTTTGAGGATTAGTAAGGCTTTAAAGCCCTAATTGCGTAGATATACAATTATAGGAAATTAAAATAAGACGCTTCATTTAGAGGATTGATGTGGCCGACTGAGCGTTTATTCGCTCAGCCATTATACCAAACATTAACTTGAAGTTTTTTATACAGTTATAGTTTACTAGAGGTAGTAAAAAGAATAGGGACTTATTCAGCTAAACTATCTACTTTTGCTAGTAGCGTAACTAATTCACCTTTTTTGTATAAATCAGTAATAATGTCACAACCCCCGACTAACTCTCCATTGATATACAACTGAGGATAAGTTGGCCAGTTTGAATAATCTTTAAGAGCTTCACGTAGTTCAGGATCTTCAAAGATATTCACTGATACATATTTTGCATTACTAGCAGTTAAAATTTGCACTACTTGGCCAGAAAAACCGCATTGTGGAAAATCAGGAGAACCTTTCATATATAAAACAACTGGATTATTTTCAAGTTGATCTTTAATTCTTTCTATAACGCTCATATTCGTATTCACTCAAACAAAATAAAAAAGGATTTTAGCAACTTTATTAGCTTTAAAAAAGCTAATCTTGTTAGTCAGTGCTTGCCTGATACTACATTGATACTTATAATCAAACATTTTTATTATCAGCTAGCGAAATTTAGTAGCTAACCTTTAAAGGCCAAATGTCATGACCAGCCATATTATGCCCACTTACGGTCGTTTACCGGTTACTTTTGAACGAGGTGAAGGTGCGTGGTTATTTGATGAAAACAGTAATCGTTATCTGGATGCTTTATCAGGTATAGCTGTTTGCAGTCTAGGTCATGCACACCCTACTGTGCATAAAGCTATATGCGAGCAAAGTAAAAAATTACTACATACGTCAAATTTATATAAAATTCCTGCTCAAGAACAACTAGCGGATCGCTTGGTTAATAAGAGCGGTATGGATAATGTTTTTTTCTGTAATTCTGGCGCAGAGGCGAATGAAGCAGCAATAAAGTTAGCACGTAAATATGGTTATGAACGCGGTATAGAAAAGCCTGAGATTATAGTCATGGAAAAAAGTTTTCATGGACGTACCTTGGCTACATTGAGCGCGACTGGAAATACTAAAGTTCAAAAAGGTTTTGCGCCATTAGTTGAGGGTTTTATTCGAGTTCCTTACAACGACATTAGGGCTATTGAATCAGCAGTTAAGCAAAATAAAAATGTAGTCGCTGTGCTGGTTGAACCCATACAGGGTGAAGGCGGTATTAATATTCCTGCACCAGATTATTTAAATAATCTTCGTGATTTATGTGATGAACATGATTTACTCATGATGTTGGATGAAATTCAAACCGGTGTAGGACGAACCGGTAAATTCTTGGCTTTTCAACATAACGATATTTTACCAGATGTTTGTACTATGGCTAAAGCACTAGGGAATGGTGTACCTATTGGCGCTTGTTTAGCAAGAGGAAAAGCTGCAGAACTTTTGACTGCAGGTGCACATGGTTCAACATTTGGTGGCAATCCTTTGGCTTGTAGTGCCGCTTTAGCTGTTATAGCTGTTTTGGATGAAGATAATCTAATTGAGCAAGCTGAACAAAAAGGAAATGCTATTTGTTCTGGCTTTACTGAGAAATTGCAGAAAAATACCCATATTGTAGACATACGTCACAAAGGTTTGATGATTGGCATTGAACTGGATAAACCCTGTACTGATTTAGTTAAATTAGCATTGCAACATCATTTATTAATAAATGTGACTAATGAAACTACGATTCGACTACTACCTCCCTTAATTATAGACAAGCAACAAATTAACATGTTGATTGATATACTATCTACTTTGATAAATGAGTTTACTCAATAAGTACCAGATTGAATTATGAATATGAATCCCAGACATTTCACTAGCCTACTTGATTTATCCAGCGAAGAGTTTCGGCACATTATCCATAGAGGTATAGAACTTAAAAATAACCGTGACCCTAATTATCAGCCCTTAAAAGGTCGTGTGTTAGCGATGATTTTTGAAAAGTCATCAACTCGTACTCGAATTTCATTTGAAGCAGGTATGGCTCACTTTGGAGGAAGCGCTTTATTTTTATCACCTAGAGATACACAACTAGGACGAGGTGAGTCTTTGCGTGACAGCGCTAAAGTTATATCTAGTATGGTTGACTGCATCATGTTAAGAACCGACAAACATGAAACGGTAACAACATTTGCTCAGTATTCTAGTGTTCCAGTCATTAATGGTTTAACTGATTTACAACATCCTTGTCAGTTACTAGCTGACATGCAGACCTATTTTGAGTTTCGTGGTGATATTCGTGGAAAAACTGTGGCATGGATAGGTGATGGTAATAATATGTGCCATTCATATCTACAAGCCGCGACTTTGTTGGATTTTACTTTACATATTGCCAGCCCTGCTCAATATCAACCATTACCTGAATATGTCAGTGCTGCAGGTAAGCATGTTAAATTTTTTGATAGCGGAATAGCTGCAGCTAAAAATGCAGATCTTTGTGTAACTGATGTTTGGGCAAGCATGGGTCAAGAAGAAGAGCAAAAACAACGCGAACTAGCCTTTAAAGATTATCAAATTAATGCAGAAATCATGAATGCAGCAAACCATGATGCACTTTTTATGCATTGTTTACCTGCTCATCGTGGTGAAGAGGTGACCTCTGATGTTATTGATGGTCCACAAAGCGTGATTTATCCAGAGGCGGAAAATCGTTTGCACGTCCAAAAGGCTTTATTGGAATTTCTTCTAAGTAGTTGAAAAAATAAAGAGTATATAAAATAAATGATAAAATTGATTTAATAGATTTTGGATAAATAGACTCTATATTCAAAAATTAACCCGATTTATTTACAATTTGGCAACCTAACCTAAAACTATAGCCGTGAAAAAATTACTTAGTAATATCTGTATGTTAATCATCAGCGCAACAACTACTATTGCTATGGCTGATATTGTTTATGTAAACGATGCGCAGAACTTATCGCTATATGACGCAGCAACCAGTCATAGTAATGTAATAAAAGTTCTAGCCACTGACACCGCCTTGACTGTTCTTGATAAGAAACCAAAAAATGGTTTTATTAATGTTCAGTTAACGGATGGTACAGAAGGTTTCATAAAGGCACGCTTTACCAAAGCGGAACCTCCTGAGATCGACCCTAAAGATAGTACTAGTAAAGAAATGTCGATATTGCAATCAAATAATGTGACCTTACGTGCTGAATTATCGGCTTTAAAAGAAACTCTAACTCCGGGTACTACTCTTGAGAAATCATTAGCCATTGAGCGTGACAAATTAACGCGTGAATTAAATGAGCTGAAGAAAACCATGGCTAGCTCTTCGCAATTAAGAAATGAGCGAGATGAATTACAAGAGCGCGTCGTTAATGTTGAGCGAGACTTACAACAATATAAACTTGAAAATCAAGCCTTAAAAGATACTGCCAGTCAGGACTGGTTTCTTTACGGAGGTTTACTTTCATTATTTGGTGTATTGCTAGGCTTTATATTGCCAAAACTCGGTTGGAGACGTAAAAATAGTTGGGATTCTTTTTAAGGGAAAAGGGAAGCCTATACTTTCATAATCTTCACACTTTTACATTAGTTACTAAAATCTTATAAATATCAGGAATTGATCACATGGCTCGTTCAGATGACCACAACACCCGCAACTTTTCATCTTTAGTCGTTGATGGCATGGAGAGGGCACCTAGTCGAGCTATGTTGCATGCTGTCGGCTTTAAAAATGAAGATTTCAAAAAACCACAAATTGGTATAGCTTCAACGTGGAGCATGGTTACACCTTGTAATATGCATATTAATAAGTTGGCTGATGCAGCAGGGTTTGGTGTCGATCAAGCCAATGGTAAAGCGGTTATATTTAATACTATTACCATATCTGATGGTATTTCTATGGGTACCGAGGGTATGAAGTATTCGTTGGTATCTCGTGAAGTGATTGCCGATTCAATTGAGACGGTGGTAGGTTGCCAAGGCTTTGATGGTGTGGTTGCTATTGGTGGCTGCGATAAAAATATGCCTGGTTGTATGATTGCTATCTCGCGCTTAAATCGTCCAGCGATTTTTGTTTATGGTGGCACTATTATGCCGGGTTGTCATAAAGATAAAAAACTCGACGTAGTTTCGGTTTTTGAAGCGGTAGGTGCAAGAGCTAATAATCAAATTGATGATGCTGAGCTTGCTGAAATTGAGGCCAAAGCTATTCCTGGCGCAGGCTCTTGTGGTGGTATGTATACAGCTAATACTATGGCTTCTGCAATTGAAGCTTTAGGAATGAGTTTGCCGAATAGTTCTGCTCAAGCTGCAATTTCTAATGATAAAAGATTAGATTGTGAACGGGCTGGCGCAGCAGTTTTAGAATTATTAAAAAACGATATAAAACCTAGCGATATCATGACAAAACCAGCCTTTGAAAATGCTATTACTATAGTGATTGCTTTGGGAGGTTCCACTAATGCGGTTTTGCATATCTTAGCGATGGCCAACGCGGCAAAAGTAGATATTACTTTAGATGACTTTACTCGAATTGGTAAACGTGTACCCATGTTAGCCGATCTAAAACCTAGTGGTCGCTACCAAATGGCCGAATTAATTGAAATCGGTGGCATACAGCCTCTCATGAAAATTTTATTAGATCAAGGTTTGCTACATGGTGATTGCTTAACGGTTACCGGTAAAACTTTGGCTGAAAATTTAGCCGATGTAAAGCCATATCCGGAAGGTCAAGATATGATTCATTCATTGGCTGATCCTATTAAAAAAGACAGTCATTTAGTGGTGCTATATGGCAATCTAGCACCTGCTGGTGCCGTTGCAAAAATTACAGGTAAAGAGGGTTTGCGTTTTGTTGGAACAGCCAAAGTATTCGATGCTGAGGAACAAGCGTTACAAAGTATATTAAATGGCGATATCGTAAAAGGCGATGTGATTGTTATTCGTTATGAAGGACCTAAAGGTGGCCCGGGTATGCGCGAAATGCTATCACCTACTTCTGCCATTATGGGTAAAGGCTTAGGTAAGGAAGTCGCCTTAATTACTGACGGTCGTTTTTCTGGTGGTACCCATGGTTTTGTTGTTGGCCATATCACTCCAGAAGCTTATGTGGGTGGCCCATTAGCTATCATTGAAAATGGTGACACCATCACAATTGATGCAGAAACTAATGAATTGAAATTAGATATCAATGAACTTGAAATAGCTCGTCGTTTAGAATCATGGAAGCAACCTGCTCCACGTTATACGCGTGGTGTATTGGCTAAATATGCAAAATTGGTAAATTCAGCGTCTCAAGGAGCAGTAACTGATAATTTGGATTGAGTTAATTAAATACAATCAAGTATTGGCTTCGTTTGCTGGGCTATCACTAAAGACGGTACAGTGTGAATAATGTTATTGGCTGTAGTTCGGGTTAGCGATAGCGTAACCCGACCTACGCAAGCGTTTTGTCCCTAGTTAAGCTGATAGCCGTTTGCTGATTAAATGCAAATGAAGCTAATCTTTATCACTTTAAACTGAATCGTTATGCAATCAGAAAAGTCATTTGTTAGTTGGTTTAGGGATTCATCTCCTTACATCCATGCTCATCGCAACAAAACCTTTGTTATATCATTTGGTGGAGAAGCTGTGCAGGCAGATGATTTTGATCATCATATACACGATATCGCTTTACTTAACAGCTTAGGTATACGTTTAGTTATAGTACATGGCATAAGGCCTCAGATAGACCAGCGACTTGAAAAACTTAACACTCCTGCTCTATTTCATAAAAATTTGCGTATTACAGATGATTTAGCTCTGCAATGTGTAAAAGAAGCTGCAGGATTAGTTCGTGTCGAAATTGAAGCATTGCTATCAATGGGTTTATCCAACTCACCTATGGCTGGATCTAGTCTAAAAGTAGTGTCTGGAAATTATATTGTTGCTAAACCAATAGGGGTTATAGATGGCATAGATTATTGCCATACTGGTGAAGTTCGTCGTATAGATAGCGCTGCAATTCATCAACAACTTGATCAAAACACGGTAGTTCTAATTTCACCGATAGGATATTCTTTAAGCGGAGAGATTTTTAATCTATCGGCAGAGCAAGTCGCTACCGCCGTTTCTATTGCTTTAAAAGCCGAAAAGTTAATTTTATTGACGGAACACAGTTACTGTAACCCTGAAGACGGGGAGCAAATTCGACAAATGACGACCGTTGAAACCGAGCATTTCTTAGAGCATCATAAAGATATATCGGATCTGACTAAGTTGCCGCTTAAAGCAGCGATGCAAAGTTGCCAAGCGGGTATTGAGAGAGTTCATTTGATTGATCGCCATATTGATGGAGCTTTGTTGCAAGAGTTATTTAGCCGCGATGGTATTGGTACTTTGGTTAGCTCTGCACCTTTCGAAGTATTACGTTCCGCTAAGCTTGATGATATAGGTGGAATTCTCGAACTTATTAAGCCGCTAGAGAAACAAGGAATATTAGTCAAGCGCTCCAGAGAAAAAATCGAAATGGAAATAGCCGATTATATTGTCTTAGAAAGAGATGGTTTGATTATCGCTTGCGCAGCTTTTTATGCTAATGAACATGATTATTATGGCGTAATCGCTAGTCTTGCAGTCCATGCAAATTATCAAGGTGCTAGTCGCGGAGCTCGGCTATTAAGTTATGTTGATCAAAAAGCACTGGAAATGAAGCTGAAAACCCTATTTGTACTTTCAACTCAAACTATGCAGTGGTTTATTGAGAGAGGTTTTATAGTATCTGATATTGATAATCTACCAGAGCCACTTAAAGCGTTGTATAACCCGGAAAGAAACTCCAAAATTTTGCGTAAAGACATAGAAAGTAAAACTTCATGACTGACCTATCAATATTGCATATAACAGATTGTCATATTCTGCCTTGCATAAATGATACTTTTTTAGGCATTAATACCGAGTATTATTTTCGGGCGGTACTTGAACTTGCCTTAGAGGAAAATCGTCATTTTGATTTAATAATTGTTAGTGGTGACTTAGCTCAAGATCCTAGTCATGAAAGCTATCAGCGAATTTTAAAGTATCTTGAGGCAACTCAAATACCTTGTGTATGCTTACCGGGTAATCATGATGATCTTCAGTTTATGCAACAAGCATTTAATACTCCATTGGTAAATTGTCAAAAGCAATTTTTGTTAGGTAAGTGGCAATGTATTCTTTTGAATAGTCAGATAGAAGGGGAGTCTGGCGGCCGATTATCGAATCAAGAATTAAATTTTCTAGATGAATGTTTAAGTAGACATCCAGATTATCATGCTTTGATTGCAGTCCATCATCATTGTTTAGAAACTAAAAGCGCTTGGATGGATACCATGATGATAGAAAACAACCTAGAATTATGGACATTAATTAATAAGCACCCGCAGGTTAAGGCTGTTATTAACGGGCATATTCATCAGGTAATAGATGTTGAACACTTTGGCGTTCGTGTATTAGGTTCGCCATCAACTTGTTTTCAATTTAAACCCAATAGACCTACTTTTAGTTTGGATGACAAAGTTGCACCGGGTTATCGTCAGATTACCTTGTGCTCGGATGGCAATATCCAAACATTCATTTCAAGACTGTCAGAGCCGTTAAAAGGTCTACAAATTGATAGCTTAGGTTATTAAAATCATGGGCTATCTGATCAATTAATTGGTAATTGTGGTTATAATGAGCCGTTATTTTCCTAACCTGATTTTCACTTTGTTTAGTCCAAGATTTTTAACATGAAATTATTAAGCCAATACCTATCGTTATGCTGGTTTAGAAATAATCCTGCCAATTTAGTACCATCAAAATCGTTTATGTGGAAAACGGTGGCGTTTTATCTTATTTCTGGCTGTATAGTTGAAGGTTTAATTTCTGATCCTGCTGATGGCTCACTAGAAGTTTTTTTACGGACTGTCATGGCATTTTCATCAGTCGCTGCGTTCTTGTTAGTCTTTAAAAAATGGCAATATTTTGATCAGTTGTTCATTGCCATTTTTGTCTGCGAAAATTTTATTATGACGCTGGCTACATTAACTGAAGGACTCTATTTTATAATGGTAATGAATCATCAGGAAAATGCTGAAGAAATTTCAATCGGCATTGGTGCATTGCTGGTTGTTTGGTATATAGCAATTGTGAGTTACATATTGCGGCAAGCATTTGAAGTAAAAATGAGCTTAAGCGTTATTTTAGCGATTAGTTATTTTATTTTAACTTATGGCATTCCTATGCTGTTTATGGATATTTAAAGGCTGATCTATACTCCTAAAAAGTATTATTCAGCCTTCAAAACTTGAAATTTGATAGCTTATAGTCATAATGACTTCAGCCAAACTCAAGATAAGAGAAATTAATTCCTAACATCATGTAATAATGACTTTAATTTTTGAAAACCTTAGTAGAGGTGAGTGTGAGTTTTTTTAATAAAGTTTTATTTCTTATAGCTTTTAGTCTATTTGTTCAAAATAGTCATGCGGCTTTAACAATTGAAATATCTGAGGGTGTTAGTAGTGCTTTGCCTGTTGCCATAGTTCCATTTTCTTCAACTGGCGCTCCAGTTAATATCAGTGCTGTAGTCAATGCTGATTTAGAACGTAGCGGTTATTTTAAAATGATGGCAGAACAAGCCATGCCGAGCAAACCTAACACAGCATCTGCTGTCAATTTCAATGAGTGGCAAGCCGCAAGTCAAAATTATTTGGTTATAGGGCAATTAGCGGATGCCGGTGGTGGTCAATATAATATTCAGTTTCAATTATTTGATGTTTATAAAAGTGGACAATTGTTAGGTTATCGTATGACCTCTACAGCAGCTGATTTGAGGAAAACGGCTCATCATATTAGTGATCTCATTTTTGAAAAATTAACAGGTAAAAAAGGAGTGTTTAGTGGCCGTATTGCTTATATCACAACAACTAATCCTGCTAGTAAACAACAATCTCATCAACTTCAAGTGGCTGATGCCGATGGCTTTAACCCTCAGACTATCGCTACATCAGTTGAGCCATTAATGTCTCCATCGTGGTCGCCTGATGGTAAAAAAATAGCATACGTTTCTTTTGAAAGAAAAACAGCAGCCATCTATGTCCAAACTTTGGCTAGCGGTGAAAGAGCTCGAGTGGCTGAATTTCCTGGCATCAATGGTGCACCCGCTTGGTCACCAGATGGAACTCGATTAGCGCTAACTTTATCTAAAGACGGTAGCCCTGATATTTTCATTCTTAATTTATCTACACATGCTTTGACTAAATTAACTAGAAGCTTTTCTATTGATACAGAGCCTTCTTGGTCACCCGACGGCAACTCAATTGTTTTTACATCTGATAGGGGTGGAAAGCCTCAGATTTACATAGTTTCTAGCCAAGGTGGAGAGGAAAAAAGGCTCACTTTTTCAGGATCATACAATGCTAGAGCTAGCTTTTCTCCTGATGGCAGAAACTTGGTTATGGTGCATGGGAACGGTAATGACTATCGAATAGCTGTTATGGATATGTCAAATAAATCCATAAACGTACTAACGAGTGGTCGCTCGGATGAATCACCTAGTTTTGCACCTAATGGAAGCATGATACTTTATGCCTCCAAAAAAGGCGGCACCGCGTTTTTATCTGCTGTATCAATCGATGGTAAAATACAACAGAGGTTGCTTTTTAATAGCGGTGAGGTTAGAGAGCCTTCTTGGGGCCCTTAAATTTAAAGATTACTCAAAATATTTTTACAATTCACATTTCAACTAGAGAATCAAAAATGAAACTAAATAAAACGATAATCGCATTAGCAATAAGTGCATTAGTACTATCTGCATGTAGTGATACTGACGAAAAAGACACTAGTTTATTAGATGGTAATTTAAATGCTAATAGCGGTATTAACGATGCATCTACCAGTGGCCTAAATAAAGGTTATGGCATGAATGGTTCGGCGATGAGTGGTAATGGCGATTACGCTAGCACTTTAGGCCCTGAATTTAATGATCCTAATAACCCATTATCAAAACGTACTATTTATTTCATGTTAGATAGTAGTGAAGTGATGCCAGATTTCATTAATGTTATATCAGCACATTCACAATACTTAATAGCGAACCCTGCGCAGCATATTACCTTAGAGGGTAATGGAGATGAACGTGGATCTCGTGAATATAATATTGCTTTAGGTGAGCAGCGTGCGAAATCTGTTGCTAGCTTAATGAAAGCTCGTGGCGTTTCTGAAAGCCAACTCAATATAGTCAGTTATGGTGAAGAGAAGCCAGCTGTCTTAGGTAATAACGAGGCGGCATGGGAAAAAAATCGTCGTGTTGAAGTTGCTTATCAACCAAGGTAAGTAAATGAAAAAAACTAGCCTTATTTTGCTGTCATTTATTTTTAGCAGTGCTTATGCTGAGGTGCCTGTCGTTATAGATCATTCATTATATCCACAGTCTTCGGCTCCTAATAATTCAAGCAATACTCAATCGTCAACTACTTTGTTTGAGTTAATGGGGCGCTTAGAACAGATGCAATCTGAAGTTCAACAACTTACAGGTAAGATTGACGAACAAGCCAATCGAATTGATGAATTAAAAAAACATCAGGGCACAATGTATTCAGATTTTGATGAGCGTCTGCAAAGCATAGAAAATAAGGCTAGTGGTGTTATAGCAAACTCTACTGAAACAGTAAAACCTAGCAGTATTAATAGTAACGCTAAAGAAATGCAGCCAGCTACGACTTCAACAGTAGTAGTTCCGACCATTCCAGCGCAAAAAAATATACAGTCTAGTAAGGATGCTGACAGCCCAGCACCAGTAGCACCTAAATCACAGAACGATTCGCTAAAAAGCCAAGCCAATACCCCTGATAAACAGGGCTATTTTATGGCTTATGATGAACTTAGAAATGGGCATACACTTCAATCTATAGAGCAATTTAAAGCGTATCTTAATCATTATCCAACAAGTGAATATGCTAATAATGCGCAATATTGGTTAGGTGAGGCTTATAGGGTTAATCAAGATAATGTTTCGGCTCGGAAAGCATTTAATGACGTACTCGAGAAATATCCTGATAGTGCAAAAGTACCTGATGCTATATTAAAGCTCGGATATATTGAGTTGGATCAAAATAATTTAGCAAAAGCAAACGGGTATCTTAATCGTATTATTACTGACTATCCTAAATCACCTGCAGCGATACTTGCATCAAAGAAACTAGCCAAAATTAGTGAAGCAACTCATTAGTTATGAGCAGTCTTCGCATAACTGAAATTTTTTATTCTCTACAAGGCGAGTCAAATACAGTAGGAATTCCCACTGTATTTATTCGACTTACCGGGTGTCCATTGCGATGCGTTTATTGTGATACCGCCTATGCCTTTACTGGCGGTAAGAAGATAAGCATCAATGAAATTATTACTGAAGTTGAACAATATAATACCCCATATATTACGGTGACAGGTGGAGAGCCACTAGCACAAGCAGCTTGTATCGAATTACTGGTAGAGTTACTTAATAAAAATTTTAAGGTTTCACTTGAAACGAGTGGCGCTATTGATATTAGCAACGTTGATCAACGCGTTATAAAGGTTATGGATCTTAAAACACCGAGTTCAGGTGAGCTTAATAAAAATCAATATACAAACATCCAATATCTTAATAGTAAAGATCAAGTTAAATTTGTTATCAGCAATGATGAAGACTATAACTGGTCCAAAACTATTTTGACTGAATATGAGTTGACTAATCATTGTGAGGTCTTATTCTCACCAGTGATGGGGATACAAAATCCAACTGAACTTGCTGAAAAAATACTTCGCGATAGACTGCCTGTTCGATTTCAAATTCAATTACATAAGCTGCTTTGGAATGACGCTCAAGGCAAATAAATTATCATGCAAAAAAAAGCCATTATTCTGCTATCAGGTGGATTAGATTCAATTACAGTTCTTGCTCTTGCAAAACAACAAGGCTATCAATGTTGCGCCTTAAGTTTTGATTATGGCCAGAGACATAATGCAGAATTAGTAGCTGCTGCTCAAATAGCAAAAGATTACCAGGTTATCGAGCATAAAATAATTAAGCTTGGTCTAGGAAGCATAGGTGGTTCAGCATTAACCGACGAAAACATTGCGGTGCCTAGCAAGCTTGAAGCTGGTATACCGGTCACTTATGTTCCAGCTAGAAATACTATATTTCTTTCCTTTGCTTTAGGATGGGCAGAAGTATTAAAGCTAAGTGATATTTTTATAGGTGTTAACGCAGTGGATTATTCAGGATATCCTGATTGTCGACCAGAGTTCATTAGTGCTTTTCAGAAATTGGCTAATTTAGCTACAAAGGCGGGTGTCGATGGCGATTCTTTTCATATACACACTCCTCTAATTTCGCTAAGTAAAGCTGATATTATCAAACAAGGCATTGCTTTAGGTGTTGATTACAGAAAAACCGTTTCCTGTTACTCAGCAGATGAGCAAGGGGAGGCTTGTGGAATATGTGATGCATGCCGTATAAGAATCACAGGATTTTCCGAAGCCAATGTAGAAGATCCAACTCGATATCAGAAAAAATAAAAAAATATTGCATAGTTTAAATATATCATTATAATGGTCAATCTTTGTTGGGTCGTTAGCTCAGCCGGTAGAGCACCGCACTTTTAATGCGATGGTCGCGCGTTCGAATCGCGCACGACCCACCACCAAAGATCAAATGAATTAAGCACTTACGATTAGTCGAAGTGCTTTTTTTATGTCTAAAATTCCTTCACGTTGCAAATATAAATAAAAGATCACAATAAACCGCAACAATAGCCAACCTTTCAGTCATAAAAAAGACAGATATTAACCTCCATTCCAAGCATAAAATAGCATCAACTTAATTTAATTTTACTTAATTGCGACCTTGATATAAGTCTCCTCTCAATACTGCCAAATCAGACCCTGATCACTAGTCGCGTGCTGTTTAAGTAAATGCCGCAGCATAAAGCTTAGGCAATATTTCACCTGCTTTCCCCGATAAATTATAGCTAGCTAGGCCATTAAGACTGGTGATATTAGGATTAATTTGCACAACACAGCCCCGATCTTTGTTTACATAATTAGGCAAATCAGCGACCGGCCAAACAACTCCAGAAGTGCCAATTACCAGCATCAAATCGCATTGTCGACAGGCTTCTTGAGCTAATTTCCAAGCATCAACAGGGAGTTGTTCACCAAACCAAACGACACCTGGACGAATAGGGCCAT
>CAIZMK010000159.1 GCA_903934035.1 uncultured Methylococcaceae bacterium | reverse complement strand
CTGCAATCGATTGTTCTGCAATAACAGGCGCTGACGATACAGTGCTAGGTTGTTTATATTCAGTTGAATTAGCCGTTAACAAAGACCAATCGGGTGCATTTAAGCTGCGTAAAGATTCAATTAAAATCGTGATCGCTTGATGATTGGGTGGTACGGTATCAATTAACAATAACAACCAACGTAGGGCAGAAGATAGCCATAAGTCTGGATTACTGAGTTGTAACATCGATTCGGCAACAGGCCTTAAGGAGTCTAAATCACCAGCATCCAAATACTGCAGGGCATCAACTACAAAATCTTCATAAACGGCACCGCCGTTAGGGTCACCTTGAGGTATAACATATGACCAAGGATCAACTGGAATAAGTTGAATTTGATCAGGCACATAGCGATATTGCTCAAGTAACTCTACGTGAGATGCTGAGGTTAGGATTTCGTAATCCAATACACAACGATAGGCGTCTAAATCAGATAATTTTGGCCAAGATTCACGTGCAGTAATTTGTCCCCATAAGGTTTCTGGCGTTTGTCTAGCTGTAAAAAAAGGATCTTCGCCTTGAAAAAAACAAGTTTCTATTGGGGTATAAATCAGCCAATAGAATGATTCACCTGCCATAGTTCTTTTGTAAGCCTCAATGCGAACTGGCTCAGGAAGCTTTGATAAGTCTAATTTAACCGCCTCAGCACTGACTTGAGTGACTTTCTCGATTTGATCATTCACTTCAGCTTGTTTTTGTTGCGAGGCCATGAGAGCTCGTAAGGATTCAGAAAGGCGATAGGAATCTACCGTCAATTCTGCTTCAATCTTGCCACCATCTTCTATTTGATCGCATAGTGCGGATACAAAATCCATTGCATCCAGTAACTGATCAGCTAACTGCTGAGAAAAAGCAACTCTGCCATCGCGAACAGCATCCATCAAATCTTCACCCGCATGTAAAACACGAGTCATTTCAGGAAATTCAAATAAACCGCTGTTACCTTTAAGGGTGTGTACTAAACGGAATAATTCAACTAATAGATGGCTGTCATCAGGCGTATCTTCTAATTGCATTAACTTCTCAGCTATGCCTTGCAAAAACTCACGTGATTCAGATAAAAATTGTTCTAATAAGGGGTTCATTAGATAGTTTCTCCAATCAGCAAGCGGACATGAGTGAGTAATTGCACTGGTTTAACTGGCTTTACCAAATAGCCATTAGCGCCTGCTCGGTATGCAGCGGTCTGATCATTTTCAGCGGCTTCGGTAGATACCATAATGGCAGGGACTTGTGAGATATTTTCACCACGAAGTTCACGTAAGAAACCATAGCCATCCAATTTTGGCATGTTGACATCGACTATGTATAAGTCAAATGCTTCTTGCAGGGCTTTTTCTATAGCTTCAATGCCATTCATGGCTTCATCAACGCTGTAGCCAGCGCTTTCAAGGATATTGCGATGGTACATGCGCACAGTGGCTGCATCATCAACTATCAAGATGCGTTTCATCGAGACTCCAAAGATTTCTGGTAAACAATTGCTTGAGGAAATTTACGCACCTTATAGAGTGATGAGATGCGACTCATAGATTCAGCATGGCCTAAACAAACAAAACCACCTGGGATTAAAGCATCAAAGAATACTTCTGCTGCTGTTTTACGCGATAAATCATCAAAATAAATTAATAAATTACGGCAAAAAATAATATCAAAATTTCGGTAGCCTCTAGTATCGGTAGGTTCGGCTAGATTAACTCGCGTAAACTCAACCGCTTCTCGTAAATCTTGACAAATTTGGTATTCATCACCTACACGGGTAAAGTATTTAACTAACCAAGGTGCGGGCACATGCATCACTGAACGAGCTGAATAACGACCGATTCGAGCTTTATTTAAAATACCGGTATCAATATCGGAAGATAAAATCTCCACATCCCATTGATGTATGCCAGGCCAGCGTTCCATTAAATACATAGCAATAGTATAAGGTTCTTCACCAGAAGAAGAGGGAATACACCAAATACGAATAGGTCTGTTGTCGGTTTTACGTTTAACCAATTCAGGTAGTATCGAGTTGACTAAGCAATCAAATTGATAGTCTTCTCTTAAGAAGTAGGTTTCATTGACTGTCATTAAATTAGTCAATAATTGTAGCTCGGCACCTGAAGCCTGGAAGCGCATCATAATAAAATAACTACGGAAATCGCCGCTATCGGTTGCTTCTATGCGCTCAATTAAGCGTTTATCAACAAAATAACGTTTTGTAGTCTCAAAATTAATACCGGTCTTTCGGTAAAAATATTCCCTAAATTTTAGGAAGTCTTCTTCACTAATTATTATTTTAGACATATCAGATTTCATTGATACGTCTTAAAGCCAAATCAGCTGCAAACTGAATATAAGGCTCTGCGTTAAACCTTGCTTTTAATTGTTCTAAGGGTTCTATTGCATTGCTAGTACCGACTTCACCCAATAAATCAACGGCCGTAGCACAGACATTAACATGAGCATCATAAGTAATAACTGAGATCAACCAACTTTCAACTTCTGGATGACATAAAGACTCTAAGACATTAACGGCAAAAATTCTCACATCTGGATCAGGATCAGCTAATAAGCCTAGCATCATAGGAGCAACTTCCAAAGGTAGTTGCTTCATAGCTTCGACGACTTCATTACGTAAGGCTGCATCTTCACTACGTAAGCAATCTACCATGCCAGCAATTGCAACCGGATCTCCCATGCGCGTTAAGGTTGTTAAAATAACCTCACGTACAGAATTTTCAGTTTCAATCTTTAAGCGTTGCATTAATGCATTGGCACATTCTGGGCATTCGACTAAATCCCTAGCTGCCCAGCGTCTTTCGGTTGAGTCGTTAGAAGAAAGTTGTTTTAGTAAACTTTGGCAATCACGAGTCTCAGGTGTACTTTGAGTCTGTTCGGTGCTAGGTTGAGCCTGTTTCTTAATAAATGCCATGATTACTCCTCGTTATTTGCCAGCCCAAATGATTAGCTGTGTTGCTATTTTACTAGCGTCCAGTACGATACTTGCCCCAGCCTTTTTAATCAGTTCAGCAGGCATACCAAACACCACTGCTGATGATTCAGCCTCAGCAATTGTGCGTCCACCGCGCTTTTTAATTTCTGTAAAAGCATCAGAGCCGTCATAACCCATGCCTGTTAGCATGACGCCAATGACATCAGCAGGATTGCAGTTTTCTAAGACCGAGCGACCTAGTAATTCAACTGAAGGATGCCAAAGGAACTCTTTCGCTTCAGGTTTAGGTAAAGCGGTTAGTTTTCCTGCACGCATGGCCACAACCATATCTGCACCGCCTTTAGCAATATAGACAAAGCCGGGCTCAATCGCTCTGGGCGCTGCGACTTCGACGACTTCTAAATGGCATGAGTTATTTAAACGATCTGCAAATGATTTAGTAAATGCCGCAGGCATGTGCTGAACCACTAAAACTGGGTAAGGATAATTAGCCGGTAATAACGGTAATATTTCTTCTAGGGTGCGAGGTCCCCCAGTTGAAACACCGATTATTACCAAGCCATTTTTTCCATCTTTCCAACGTATTGCAGAGGATTCCTTGGCTGCTACTTTTTCACGATCTTCACGCATACGCTGCGCCAAACCGCCAGTTGGTGTTGGTTTTGTTTTGATTTTTACCTTAGCCGCATTCCTAACTTTAGTAATTAACTCAACGCTAACTTCCTTAATCGTTAAAGAAATAGTACCGCCGGGTTTAGCAACATAATCGACAGCGCCTAAGTTTAGTGCTTCAAAAGTAGCTAAAGCACCTTTCTCAGTTAAAGAAGAAACCATCACTACCGGAACGGGGCGTTCAGCCATGATATGCGAGAGGGCGGTTATACCGTCCATCTCAGGCATATTCACGTCTAAAGTCACTACATCAGGTTGAAAGTCTTTGTTTTCTTCTACCGCTTCTTTACCGTTTCTGGCTTGACGTATTTCAAAGCCACCTTCTTCCTCAAAAATTTGAGACAGTTGGCGGCGCATTAACGCCGAATCATCAACAATTAAGAGTTTAATCACGCGACATTCCACTCAGCACTGGATAACTTTGTTAAATCTTCGCTATCGACTAAATGAGCTGGTTCAATTAATTGCACCATACGTTTTTGTTTTTCCATATTGGCCATACGTGAGAACAAGCGACCTTGCTCACCCGATAATTGAGGTGAGGGTTCAATGACTGATTTGCTTATTCTTAATACTTCGGCAACATGATCAACAATAAAGCCAGTACGTACTTCAGCAATCAAAAACACCATAATACGTTGTCTATCAGTACGTTCTAATTTAGCTAAGCCTAAACGAGTACGTAAATCAATAACAGGTAATACCGTACCGCGTAAATTAATCACGCCTTCCACGAATACAGGTGCTTTAGGCACATGAATCAATTCATCGGGTACACGTACAATTTCTTGAACACTGTAAATGGGTACGCCAAATTCTTCTTTATCAAGATGAAATACCACCATTTGTTCGTCTTCATCCATGCCTTCTTCTACATCAGTAGTTTCTGCGCTGTCTTGTTCAAATTCACTCACGGTATTCAATGCCTCTTTTATAGCTGAATGGTCAAATAAATTACGCGCAGTAATAATTGACACTAAGCGTTTACCATCATTCAAGCGACATATCTCGCTAATATCAGCAAGATTGCCTTCTTTTGCTAATAATGTTGGCATAGGATCGACGATATTTTTGGCCACTCGTAAGACTTCACTAACGCCATCAACCGCTAAGCCAACAGAAGCAGTACCTAAACTCAAGACGATAATTCTGCTCTTTTCATCAAGATTAGAATCGGGTAAGTCAAATAAACGTCGTAAATCAACTAAGGGTAATAAACGATTACGTAAAGTAATTAAGCCTACAACATGGGCTGCTGAATGAGGTACATGGACTATAGTTTCAGGCACTTGGATGATTTCTTGTACATCTTCAATAGCTAGTGCATATTCTTGTTCAGCAACAATAAAGCTGACTAATTGCAGTTCATCACTATCTTGAGCTTCTTCATCAGCAACCGTGGTTGATGACATGATTAAATCATTAGATAAGCCAGTGCTTTTAGCTAAGGCTGCAATGTGAGCAAATTCTCGCTCTATGAGTTTGTTAAAATCCAAGACCATAATCATGCTATGGCCGCCAACATTATTAATGATGCCTGTTAATAAATTGCTATCAACAGTACTACTAATAGTATCGACATCTTCAATTTGAGCGATATTAACTTCAACCACGCTGGCAACTTGATCAACCACAAAACCTAAAGGTTGACCTACATCTATAACCAAGGCGCGGGTTGCGTCGTCATGAGTTTGCTCTTCAAAACCAAATAAACGTCTTAAAGAGATTATTGGCAAAACTTTGCCGCGTAAATTGGCTAAACCGTCTAAAGTAGGCGGTGCCAAAGGCACTCGTACTACTTCAGGTAGGCGGATGATTTCTTGCACTGGAGCCATGTCCACTGCAAAAATTTCACCGCCAGCGATAAAAGTTACAAATTGGCGCGTGCTGGAATTGCCTTGTTCAGAACTATCATCACTCAAACTAGCCTGATCGTCCTGCTGTTCTAGTGTTTCGGTAGTCATGCTGGCTTCCCCTTAGGCTGCGCTTTGTAATTCGTCAGCTAATGAAGAAATTTCTTCGATAGCAGACGCCAATTCCTCAGCACCTTTAGATTGCTGAACCGCTGCTGCCGCTGCTTCGTTAACTGCTTTTTCGGCTTCTTGTGCGGCAGTAGAAATTTGTTCAATACCGCGTTTAGCTTGGCCAATGGCTGCTGCAATTTCAATGGAGGCGTTCAAGATTTGTTGTGTGCCGCCATCAATTTCGATGATACCCGCTTCTATTTCATTTAGATTTTTAGTGGTCATTTTAGCTTGCTCTACTTCAATAGTAGCTGCGTCAACAATTTGAGTTAAATCATTGCTAACTGCAGTAATTTGATCTTGAACGCCTTTGACTAAATCTTTAATGCGATCAGCATTTTCAGCAGAATCACGCGCTAAGTTACGAATGTCATTAGAAACTACTACGAAACCTTTACCATATTCACCAGCACGAGCCGCTTCGATGGCGCCATTAACCGCTAATAGGTTTGTTTGAATAGATACTGTGGCAATTGCCTCTACAATTTTATCGATACGACGTGAGAGTTGCTCTAATTCTTTAATTTGTTTAATGCTGTCTTCTGTGCCTTTAACTGAAGAAGTAATGCCGCCAATTAATTCATCTACTGATGTTTTATTGGTGTCTAACAAGCCTTGAATACCACGCAATTTTTCAGCTGATACTGTGCAACGTTGTTGGGCAATTTCTATGCCTTTTTCAATTTGATTAACTGCAGCTGAAGATTCTTCGCTGGCTGCCGCTGATGATTGCGCACCTTTACGAATTTGCTCTAAAGCTGCCATGATTTGGGCACTACCACGATTTATTTCTTGTACAGCAGAGGATAATTCTTCTGCTGAAGAGGCTACTTCTTCCGCGCTTTTGGCAACATCAGTCGAATTTTTCAAATCTTCAGCTAATTCAGACAGCGCTTGGGCTGCTTGCTCTGATTCTGCAAGTGCTTGTGCTTGCTCTTCAACTGTTTTTGTGGCTTCTTCTGCGGCAGCAGATTGTTCAACAGATGCAGAGGCAATATCTTCAGAGCCTTTTAATGCGGCTTGAGCAGCGCCGTCTGATTGTTTGGCACCGGTAGCAATTTCAGTAATGCCTTTCACTACGTCGATGGCATCAGTACGAATTTGTTCTAATTGTCCAGTAATGATGGCACCTTTAGCCATTTCAGCTTCAATGTTTTCAGCTGAGGTATTGATACCTTGAGCGATTTCTTTAACGTCTTCTTGAATTTGCCCAACTAAATCTTGAATTTGTTTTGCGCTTTTTTCAGATGTTTCGGCTAAGGTACGAACTTCGTCTGCAACTACCGCAAAACCGCGGCCATGACGACCGGCACGTGCCGCTTCGATCGCTGCATTAAGAGCTAATAAGTTAGTTTGATCGGCAATGCGAGCCACAGCTTTAACGATGTCGCCAATATTAGCGGCTTGTCTTTCTAATTCGCCAACCATTTTTACTGAAGCAACTTGACGTTGTGCCGCTACACCGACATTAGTAATTAGAATACCAACATCAGCAGAGGTTTTAGCGATTAATACTTGTGAGGCTTCACCTTTAGTTTGG
>CAIZMK010000158.1 GCA_903934035.1 uncultured Methylococcaceae bacterium | reverse complement strand
TCGGTCAAACTATCAAACAGCTTATAATTCGTCAACCTCAATTACGCTGGCCGGTACCAGAAACACTTAATAAAGTTTTATCCGGCCTAGAAATACGTTCGGTAACTAGGCGAGCTAAGTATTTATTATTTACTACCGATGCTGGCACGATGTTGATACATTTAGGCATGTCGGGCAGTTTAAGGATTATGTCAGCAGGACAAGTTCATGGCAAACATGATCATATTGATTTTATTTTCAATAATGGCACGGTGTTACGCTTTAATGATACTCGTCGCTTTGGTGCCGTATTGTGGACAGATGCACCGGTAGAAAATCATCCGCTACTTAAAGACTTAGGGCCAGAACCTTTGTTGGAAGAATTTAATGGTGAGCTACTTTTCAAACGTGCCAACAATCGAAAGGTACCCGTCAAGTCGTTTATTATGGATAGCCATGTCGTCGTTGGCATAGGTAATATCTATGCCAATGAAGCTTTATTCATGGCAGGCATATTGCCCTCACGACAAGCTGGCAGCATTGCTTTAGTTAGCTATGAAAAGTTAGTGGAATGTGTTCGAATTATTTTAGAACGCTCTATTACTCAAGGCGGCACCACGCTGCGAGATTTTGTTAATGAAGCCGGAAAGCCGGGTTATTTCAAGCAACAACTCAATGTTTATGGTCGTGCCAATCAACCTTGTATTAATTGTCTACAGCCTTTAACAGAAATTAGAATGGCTAATCGAACCACGGTATTTTGTAAGACTTGTCAGCACTAAAAACTAATGGATTCTTTTGTGGGAGCGGCTAAAGCCGCTCCCACAAATTGCTATTGCAGAATAAACTTAAGACCTATGAGCATTAAAATAGAAGCCAAAATAGGACGTAAGTATCTTTCTGGAATCTTTGCGCTTAAGTGACTGCCTATCCAGATGCCGGGCAAAGAACCCATCAATAAACTGCCCAATAAGACCAAATCTACATTACCTAAACTAAGATGGCCAATTCCCGCCACTGCCGTTAAGGGGATGGCATGTGCTAAATCGGTACCTACAATTTTCAGCGTGCTCATTTTAGGATAAAGGAACAACAAGGCAACTGTACCCAAAGCACCTGCACCGACTGAAGATAGTGTGACTAATACACCCAGTACAGCACCTATTAAAATAGTAACGGGTATTTGTAAGCGCTTAAAACGTGCCGCATTCTCGAGTGTAGTCTGTTGATCATCAATCACAGATGCATTCGCCGCTCTTTTAATGAGTACGCTACGTACTAATAAAGAACAGGCTGTTAAAACCAGTGCAATCCCCAGTGTAAAGGTAATCGTTCCTGTAATTTCTTGCCCTACCGACATCAGGTATTTCAGTACTAATAGGGTCGCTACAGCAAAAGGTAAACTACCCAACGCTAGCCAGCCCACAATTTTCCAATCTACTGAACCATGTTTGCCATGATGCACCCAAACGCCACCCGTTTTAGTAATCGCGGCAAACAGTAAATCGGTGCCGACCGCCACTGCTGGTTTAAAACCGAATAAAAACACCAATAAAGGTGTCATTAATGAGCCTCCACCGACGCCAGTAACACCCACCAATAAACCCACGGCAAAGCCAGAGAACGTATATGCCAAATTCATTAAAGCTAACCTTCTATTGTCACGCTAAAAAATTTTGGAATTATAACAGCTAACTAGCAAGGCTTTAAATTTAATGCCATCTAAGTAAAATCTAAAAGTCTTAAATCAAGTCACCTGTTAAATTAATGTTGAAATTGAATAGTATTGGTTACTGTTTTACATTCATTGGGCTTTACATCAATAGCCTATATGATAAGCCCATCTTATATTCCTATTAGGAAAGACCATGAAAACGGTAAATGTCAGCGGTTTAAAAAACAACCCTAGTGAAGCATTGAGAATGGCTAACACTGACTTAGTGTTGGTGATGAATAGAAACGAACCTGACGCTTTAATGGTTGGGCTTAAATCATCAAAAGTTATTGATATGCCAGGCGTCCGTATAGCCTTAGCAACAGCTTTATTTAAAGAAGGTGATTTATCCCTAGCACGCGCAGCTAAACTAGTTGATGTGCCCTTGGCTAATTTTATATCGCATATATCAAGGCTAGGTGTGCCGGTTATTAAACAAACAGAAGAAGACGTAAAGCAGGATTTAGACACATCGGATCAATGGTTAAAGGAAGCGTAAGGCTTTATGGAACGAATAGTTATTATTGATTCCAGTCCCTAAATGGCTTAGCCATAGTCATAGGTATCTTCACAAATAATTGTTAGCATTCCCACGCAAGAACGATAACATTGTGGTGAAAATCGTAGGGGCGTATTGCATACGCCCTCATAAAATAAGCCCTATAACCTATAGACTTTCAATGTTGGGCGTATGCAATACGCCCCTACGGTGTTTTTTTATCATTTCCACGCCGATAAGGAACTTGTGTAGATACCTATGACCATAGTCTATGGCTTACAGTGGTTACCTGCTATTTTCGGCACTGTTTACTTACCTGGATCAGTAAAGAGAGAAGTATTACCCAATAAAAATGCATCTGGTAAAGCAGCTATTGCTCATGCCATTGAAGTTGGCTGGTTAAACACTTGGTCTGAACCGATCAAGCCATTATTAGATATTGATCTTGATGCCGGCGAAACGGATTGCATTAATGTAGCCCTAGGACATTCTGATAAAGTATTATTGATTATGGATGAAAGGGCCAGACTCGCCGTAGCTAAAGAGAAAGGACTAAGGGTTACTGGCACTGCTGCTATTATTGGACTTGCTAAAAAACAAGACTTAATTCCTTTAGCAAAAGCCGTTTTTGAACGACTACATAATTCAGATTTCCGTATTTCTGCGACCGTTATTAATTTGATTTTATGTAGCGTTAATGAGTAATAGTTTCAATCAGTAAGATCTAAACTTAAATCTTCACTCATGCAGGATGAGGTTTACAGTCACGTCTCATTTGAGGTGGATGCAACGGTGTGAAATCAAAGGTAATCGACTCTAATTCCTTGATTCCGTTTTACTTCATCGAGGCTACTTGCTACTTGCTTTAAAGCGTCTTTATGGTTGACTGCCAAGATATATCAACTTTTCGATGTTGCTGCACGCAATCACGAAGATACAAATTGATTAGGCTTTGATAAGGCACACCTGTACCTTCTGCCATTTCTTTAAAATATTCGACCACATCTTCACCTAAACGGATAGTCACTGATTTTTTCAGTTTTGATGCATAAGGATTTTTTCGGGATTTCATTTGAGAAAGATCATATTCTGCTTTCATGACACGTTACCTTTGTAATGACTACATTCAGATTTAGTTGCTTTACGAGATGATATTATTCTGATCGTATTAGCTGATTCTCGTTCACAGTGACAGACAAGAAGCATTCTGGATTCACAACTAAAACCGAGCATCAAAAAACGATGTTCCTCTCCGGAATGCTCATCATCATAGAATTGCACGGCAAAGTCATCATAGAAAACGGACTTCGCTTCCTCAAAAGAAACACCGTGTTTTTTCTAATTAGCCAGCACCTTGTTGGTATCCCACTCAAATTTTTATCATCATTACATTGTATGTACAAAAGCAGTCAAGTCAAGCGTTAAGCTACGTAAATAACTTAAAGCAAAAACTGACTTTATACTGCTAACTACTAAATTCAATCTTTTCGTAGGAGTTGCTTTTTAACTTTTTTTACGGCTTGTGATTGTTCGCGTTCGGTTTTTATTTTGGCCAATAACGCTGCTACGCAGTTGTCATCACTAATCAGCTCAGGATTTTGAGCACATTAATCTGTAGTCCGTAGTCTCAATGCAGAAAGGCTGAATCGATGATATACAGCGCTCCAACTCCCTCGATTCAACTGAGTTTTATTGAGGCTACTTACTGAGATTTAAAAAAACCTCGTACTAATTTAATTAACCTGAAAATGCTTAGTCCTTAGGCGGGACGAGGTTTGTAACCTCGTCCAAAACGTTTGATACTACTATCATCTTTGAAAGAACCGAGAAGATAGCTATACATCCCCAGCACAGCTTTTGTAGAACGGCGTCGGCTGCTCAGTTAAAGATTTATATACCACTGAGTAGTTCGTTCATCTTGAAAACATTAGCAATAACTTTCTGGGAATGCCAAACCCCAGAATTAATAAGCCCTCTATATATCTCCCTATTTATTTTCGGTATTATGGCTGCTTTGTTCCAGACTTAATTCTTATGTCATTTATTGATACCCTCAAACCTGAGCTGGATAAACTCCCTCCTGAATTAGCGCTTACAGTCGCTACGTCTTTAAATCAATGGCTAGAAAAACTTACTGACCTTAAGCTAGATTTTTACCCAACAGCTGAGATAACAGCCTCTATCGTTAAAGTCTGGCGCTCTAGTTTATTTATTGCTGAAAGTTGTATCCGAAGACCTCAATTATTGCTTGAGTTAAGTACTAGCGGTGATTTGTTAAGGCCTTATCCTGATCATCATTTTACTCAGCAATTAGTGCAATTACAGTGCACTAACGAAGCCGAGCTTATGCAATCGCTACGACAATTTCGTCAACGTGAAATGATTCGTATCGCTTGGCGTGATTTAGCCGGTTGGGCTCCTTTATCTGAAACCCTGCTGGATGTGTCTTTGTTGGCTGATGCTTGCATACAGTATGCCTTGGACTTTCTCTATCAAATAGCCTGCGATAAGCGCGGCACACCTTTGTTGTCAGACGGCAGTCCTCAGCAAATTATCGTATTAGGCATGGGTAAGCTCGGCGCTTATGAGCTGAATTATTCTTCTGATATCGATTTGATTTTTGCTTATCCAGAAAACGGTGAATTACCCGACAAAAAAGCAACGAGTTACAGTGAGTTCTTTACGCGCTTGTGTCAAAGTCTGGTTAAAGTGCTGGATGAAATGACCGCTGATGGTTTTGTGTTTCGTACTGACATACGCTTAAGGCCTTTTGGTGATAGTGGGCCTATCATCATGAGTTTTGAAGGCATGGAAAACTATTACCAAACTCAAGCACGAGAATGGGAACGTTACGCCATGATTAAAGTGCGTCAAGTCGCAGGCGACTTTAATACTGGTAAACACTTAATGGCCATGCTAAATGCCTTTGTTTATCGCCGTTATTTGGATTATGGCGCTTTTGAAGAGTTACGTTCTTTAAAGTCACAGATTAGCCAAGAGTTAAAACGAAAAGATCGCTGCGATAATATAAAGTTAGGTCCTGGCGGGATTCGTGAAGTTGAGTTTATAGGCCAAGCCTTCCAATTAATTCGAGGCGGCAAAGAAAAGACTTTACAAACACGCGGCATCTTGGAGGTATTGCAGCGATTGGGCGAGCTAAAATTAATAGCCCTAAACGATGCAGAACAACTAACAGAGTCCTACTGTTTCCTGCGTAGAGTTGAAAACCATATTCAACAATATCAAGATAGACAAACCCATGATTTACCCTCTACTACAAGCTTGCAGCAAATATTAGCTTATTCTTTGGACTATACCGATTGGACTAGCTTTAAAACGCGCTTGGATAAAGTAAGGGCGCAGGTACAAGAATTATTTGATCAGGTTTTTTCTTTGTCTAAGCAAGAAGCAGCAGAGCAGCATAGTCTACAAATATGGAGACATACTGCAGACGATCAGCAATTACAAAATGACTTAAGTGATTATGGTTTTTTGCAAAGTGCAGCTAGCCTAGTCTTGATACAGCAGTTTAAAAACTCTTCAGCCATTCGGCATTTAAGTGCTAAAGGCGCCAAGGTGCTAGATCAATTGATGCCACAGGTCATTGAAGCTATGCAATCGCTAGTTAATCCTGATGAAACCTTAAAGCGCTTGCTGACTTTGTTTGAAGCCGTTGCTGGGCGTAATGTTTATTTATCTTTATTAGCTGAAAACCCTGATGCCTTAGCGCAATTGTTACGTCTGTCATCAGCGAGTCCTTGGATTTGCGACTATTTATCGCGCTATCCACTGTTATTTGATGATTTACTCGATTCCCGCAGCCTCTTTGAACCGCTAAAAAAAACACATCTTGATGAGCAACTGACAAAATTGCTAGCCAATATTGAGATAGACGATTTAGAGCAATTCATGATAGTGCTGCGACAATTTAAACACACGCAAGTATTAAGAGTTGCGGCAGCCGATATAATGGGCGCGATTCCGCTGATGGTAGTTAGTGATTATTTGACGACTATCGCAGAAAGTATCGCCTCACAGGTCTTAGCGCGTGCTTGGTTAATACTTGTAAAAAAACATGGTTTGCCGCCTGATATTGTAGAAGAAATGGCAGGATTTGCTGTGATTGGTTTTGGTAAGCTCGGTGGTATCGAGTTAAGTTATGGCTCCGATTTAGATTTAGTGTTTTTATATGACTGCCAAGATGGTAATGCCTTAACTAAGGGCGAACAGCCTATTTCCTGCGCTCAATTCTACGGACGTTTAGGACTAAAAGTCAGGCATATATTAGACACTAAATTATTATCGGGTCTGCTATACGAAGTCGATATGCGTTTACGACCTAATGGTGATTCTGGTTTGTTAGTGACGCATATTAATAGTTATGAAGCTTATCTTAAAAATCAAGCTTGGACTTGGGAGCATCAAGCATTAGTCAGAGCACGTTTTATTTGCGGTGATGTGCGTTTACAAACCTTATTTGAGCAAATTCGTACTAGAATCTTGAGTTTACCTAGGGACTTAGATCAATTAAAAATCGAGGTGCGTGACATGCGTATTAAGATGCGCGAGGCGCTAGCAAGTAAAAAATCGGATCTGTTTGATTTAAAACATAGCAAAGGCGGTATTGCTGATATTGAGTTTATAGTACAATTTGGCATTTTAGCGCGGACTGCAAAAAATAAAGCCTTAACGACCTATACTGATAATGTAAGGTTGCTGGATGGCTTACAAGACGATGGTTTTGTAGCTAAAGCCGATGCAGAAACATTGAAAAAAGCTTATTGCAGTTATCGGGACATGGGGCATAAGTTGATTTTGCAGGGACAGAAAACGCTGGTCAATGCCTTTGAAGTGCAAGAATTAAGCAGTAAAGTTGGGCTAATCTGGGATGATTTTATGGAATAAGAATATTCCGCTTCGGCATAATCGGTGGATGCGTGTTGCTTATCCACCCTATATTAAGTACATAACTAAACAAAATGTTGGAGAATAAATGATGACTATGGACGATAGAGACGGCGTTATTTGGCTGGATGGACAATGGGTTGAATGGCGTGAAGCTAAAGTCCACGTATTAACACATACCTTGCATTATGGTTTAGGTGTGTTTGAGGGCGTCAGAGCCTATCATGCTGAAAAAGGTACCGCTATATTCAGGATGCATGAACATACCGATCGTTTATTCCGTTCTGCACATATTATGAACATGCCTATGCCTTATACCAAGGATGAGATCAATCAGGCCTGTCTTGATGCGGTTGCCAAAAATAATCTGGATAGTGCTTATATTCGCCCTATGTGTTTTTATGGCTCTGAAGGTATGGGCTTACGCGCGGATAATTTAAAAGTTCATGTCATGATCGCCGCTTGGCCTTGGGGTGCTTATCTGGGCGCAGATAGCATCGAACAGGGTATTCGTATTCGAACATCTTCTTATGTTCGCAACCATCACAACAGCACCATGTGTAAAGCAAAAGCCAATGGTAATTACATCAATTCTATATTGGCGCTGCAAGAAGCTTTATCTAATGGTTATGATGAAGCGTTAATGTTGGATCATGAAGGTTTTGCCGCAGAAGGCAGCGCAGAAAATTTGTTCGTGATACGTAACGGTAAAATTTATACCCCTGAAACCACCTCGGCATTAGAAGGGATTACCCGCGATTCTGTTATTACTATTGCCAAAGAACAAGGTTTTGAAGTGATCGAAAAACGCATTACCCGCGATGAGATTTACGTCGCTGATGAAGCCTTCTTTACGGGTTCTGCTGCTGAGGTAACACCGATCAGAGAATTGGACAATCGTCAGATTGGTTGTGGCAGTCGTGGTGTTATCACCGAAAAACT
>CAIZMK010000157.1 GCA_903934035.1 uncultured Methylococcaceae bacterium | reverse complement strand
CCATCTTTTCATATTTAATCAGCGCTTGATAAATCGATTGCGTGACTTGGCGGTGATGTTCGCCTTTTACATCTTGGATATTGATCACTAAAAATCGGGATAACAAAGGCTCTGGTATGGCGGCTAAATTATTAGCCGTTGCAACATATAAAATATGACTAGCATCTATGGGCTGCTCTAAGGCTTCATCGATAAAGCGGGCTGCGGCTTCTTGTTCTAATAAGGTATACAGTCCACCGACAGGATCGAATTTTGCATCCGTAGACACTTTGTCTAGCTCATCCAAAATAATAATGGGATTAGCGACTTTGTTATCTCGTAAAATATCAACGATACAGCCGGTTTTGGCATCACTCCACGCACTACTAGAACCCGCTATAACAAAACCGCTAGTCATGGCTGCCATATCCAATTGTTTACAAGGCACACTCAGCAATTTAGCGATTTCTCTTACGATAGCTGTTTTACCAACGCCAGGAGGCCCCGCTAATATCACCGGCGGAAAATACATTTTTTTGGTATGGCTACGGCATTGCGACAGGGCAGCGAATTGCTCAACATAATCAAGAAATTCATGGCAATTAGGGTAGTTCTTTTTCAAGACCGGTAGCCCATCGAAAAAGACTTGGGTAACGGGCATCAGTTCTCGATAGCCGCTGTCTTCTTGTAAATTGAACTTGTTGAGTATGGCTTTAACGTTACGGTCGCCTGTTGTAATATTCTGATAGCGTTTATTTAATAGGCCTATATCAAAGACTTTAACGACATCTTTTCCGCTGTGGTCTTTGGCTATAAACTCGCGTTTTTTATGGTCGTAGACTTCACTAATAGCATGGCATAAGCTGTCGGCATCGTTTTGGTACATCTCTAAACAAGAATCTAACAAGGCTGCATGGGCTACATTTAATTTTGGCTCTACAGCTAAGAATTCATTAATTTTCGCGGGTGTATCGAAAAATGCTTTTGTTTTTTTAACGTTCATCAACTTACTCTTTGTGGGTTATCGAATTCTATTAAGGCTATACAATGCTGATAACAGTTGATTACAATACTTCGCAGTTCTGTTTCAGTGTATTAACCTTTAATCGCCACAAACGCTTATTTGGTTTTATTTTTTTTTAATTATTTTTATAGTCAGCTAAACAACTGACATATTTTATTGTTCCGAGGCTTTTCGATCGCTGTGTTTTGTAGTCACACGGGTGTGCAAACAGCTTTATCGTTTGCGCACCACTACCGATTAAGTATTGGGCAGTGAGCGTTGCCCACCCTACCTAACTAAGGTTTTGTAATGATAACGGCGATAAGTGAGGTTGTTTTTCTAAGCAGCAGTTTGGAATTCTTGAGTTATTTGGACTGTTAAATCCTAAACTCTATTAGGATTATAATCAGAGGCGATAGTATTATAGAATTAGTATGTAGCTTTTATTAACTTAGTAAGTAAGGGATTTAAAACCATGAACATCGCTCAAACAATTTATCAACACGTTAAAACAATGCCTATTTCAAAAGCAGTTGAAGTGTTACATTTTATTGAGTTCCTCGAGACAAAACAGGATATTACTTCCAACGTAACTGAAAGTAATGATGTCATAGAATTCATGCAAAACTTGCCTATCGGTCAACGCTCAGACGACGAAATTAATACGGCAATACAGGCTTTAAGAGATGAGTGGCATACTTCATGAAATTATTTTTAGATGCCTGCGCTATCATCTATCTTATCGAATCTGAACAACAACAAGGTCAAGCAACACGCTTGTTAATCAAAGAAGCTATACAGAATAAAGCTCAGCTTATTGTCTCGCGATTATCTTTTTTAGAATGTAGGGTATTGCCCTTAAAAGAAAATAATACAGATTTACTTGTTCAATATAACCAGTTCTTTCAACTCCCTAGTATTCGCATCATTGAACTTAGTGCTGATGTTGTTAATTTGGCTACTGATTTAAGAGCGAGTTACTCACAATCTCTTAGAACACCCGATGCCTTACAAGTTGCCTGTGCCATATCTGTAAATGTCGATCAATTTATCACGGGAGATAAAAAACTATCTATTGTTGATGAGCTTAAAATCATAATTGTTTAAGCTTAAGAAGTTATGGGTTTCACGTTGCTCTACCCATCCTACTGACTGTATTCCGTAGGGGTTATAAGTTAATTGATTGTTGCAACACATGTATAATCTGTTTCATGTTAGATTTTATTGATAGTCGTCAACATTAATAACGAGGTAAATTGTTCATGCAAGCACTTGAGATAGAAGTTGATATAACCCCAGACGGTCAGTTATTAAATGCACGCTTACCAACATCTTGTCAGTCTATGTTTGGTCGTCACACTAAGTTGATTATG
>CAIZMK010000156.1 GCA_903934035.1 uncultured Methylococcaceae bacterium | reverse complement strand
CCCTTTGTAAAAGGGGGATCGAGGGGGATTTTATTAAGCCATAGGTTATTGATATTTAATAATAATTTTTTAATAGATCAAATCTCCCCTGACCCCTCTTTGCTAAAGAGGGGGAATAAAAAGAATACTTTCACAGTCTCGAGAGCAAAACAACGTTACTGCGTAACATCAGTTAATAAATAACAAGCATTACTGAGGCTATCGGCGATTCGCTTTGGCTTCTTGCTCTTGATTTTGAAAGAAATTAAGGCGATCACTTAAAATTGAAGATAACTGAAAGCTCAGTCCTTTTGATTCTAAAGCCATACGAATCTGATAAATAGCATCTTTAGTTTGTCCCATAGCAAAGTAATATTCAGCAAGATAGCGATGAGATTCAGCGGGTTGATTAATTTTGTTATAAGCTTCTGCCAATAAACTCCAATACACAGTCATTTGCTGTTCTTGAGGACTGAGTGCAAGTAAGTATTTTCTAGCTAGATCGGCTTTATCTTGTTTTAACAAGGCATTAATGTATTCCAGCTTAAGCGCTGAGTTATCAGGAAATTGCTCGGTCAACTTTTGATAGCGTAGTGCCGCTGTATTAAAATCTCTAGCATTCAAAGCGGTCTTAGCTAGTGCAGATGAATATTGTGATTGCTCTGGATATTGTTTCGTTAAACCTTGGAAAATCGCTTCTGCTTCTTTGAATTTTTCAGTCTTTAACAAGAACAAACCTAAACCATAAAGCGCGACCGTACGCTGCTCCAAGGTACCTTGGTTTAATTTGGACCTAATATATTGCTCTAAAAAGAGTGGGTCCGCTGTCGTTATAATACGAATCTTGGTTTTAGTTAACTGATAAGCCAGCGAGTCTGGATATTGTTTATAAGGATAAGTTTCAGCACGTCCTCGTGTATCAGAAATACGCGATTCGGTAACAGGGTGAGTCCTTAAAAATTCTGGTACGCCCTGCCCTGCAAATCGAGTAGCTTGCTGAAGTCGCTCAAAGAAAGTAGGCATACTGCGAGGATCAAAACGCGTAGCCGCTAAGGTCTGCATACCGACTCGATCGGCTTCAGCTTCATTTTCGCGCGTGAAGTTAATCTGAAATTGCACGCTACCTCCCATAATGGCCATAATAGCTGCCTGCCCCATTTGAGCAGAACGTGTACCCAATAAGATGGCGCCCAACATCCCCGCCGCCGTTGGAATAGATAAACGACTTGAGGCCTCAGCAGCTCGAAATAAATGTCGCTGGGTAATATGTGAAATTTCATGAGCAATAACTGACGCCAATTCACTTTCGGCTTCAGTCATTAAAATCAATCCTGAGTTAACACCAATATAACCACCAGGGCCTGCGAAAGCATTAATATCATTTTCCATAACTACAAAGAAATGAAACGGATGCCCGGGATTATCACTATTAGCCGCTAATTTTCTACCTATCGATTGAATATACTCTTGGATTTCAGCATCTTCATTAACAGTAATCTGTGAGTGCAAGCTTCTAAAAAACTCTTCACCAAACTCCTTTTCTTCAGCAGGCGATATTAAAGTACCAGAAGAGTCCCCCATATCTGGCAATTCTATTTTACTGATCTCAACCGCCTGGGGTAATACAGGAAATAGAGCAAGACTTAGGGCTAAAATAATTGCAGAGCGTTTAAACATGGGTTCTTAGATTACTATAGATAATGTAGGTTGGCAGGGAGGGGTTAATTATTGAAATAGGTCAACAACTTAAGTCAGTGGCAGTTTAGCTTAAATACTCATTTTTAGACAGACCTCTACTAGGCGCAGACAAAAGGCGAAGGGCTAAAAAGTTAAGCCTAGCATCTGCAACTCAAGTAACTAGACTCCTACTAGCCTTCAATTATTATCACTGATATTATCTGATTTTAAACAACTCAACAAAAAACTTTAAGTCATTACGATCTATATTAAGTAACATTTCATTAGTCGCAGCTTATTCTCTGTATCGATGCACGCAGAGCGTGGAAATGATAAAATCTTAAACACCCAGCCAGCATAAGCCGCAAAAGCGTAACTTTAATGCAGCACCCTCGAAAACAATACGATTCAAGAGCACGTAAAACTAATGAGTAACGAATATAATGCGTCGGCTATCGAAGTCTTAAGTGGCTTAGAACCCGTACGAAAACGCCCCGGCATGTACACCGACACCACCCGACCTAACCACCTAGTACAAGAAGTGGTTGATAATAGTGTCGATGAAGCCATGGCTGGTCACGCAAAATCTATCGAAGTCATTTTATATAAAGATGGCGCCGTATTAGTCAGCGACGATGGTCGCGGCATGCCTGTTGACATACATCCTGAACAAGGCATCCCTGGCGTTGAAGTCATCTTGACCCAACTCCATGCTGGCGGTAAATTTTCAAATAAAAACTATCAGTTCTCAGGCGGCTTACATGGCGTAGGGGTATCGGTGGTTAATGCCTTATCAGCAAGATTAGAAATCGAAGTTAAGCGCAATGGCAAAGTTTATCGTATGGACTATGCCGATGGTGAAAAACAAACCGAACTCACCGAAACAGGAACCGTCGGCCGCAACAATACCGGCACCTCTGTTAAGTTTTGGCCTAATGAAAAATACTTCGATTCCAACAAAGTCTCCGTCAGCAAACTCAAGCATGTGTTACGAGCCAAAGCGGTTTTATGCCCTGGCTTAAAAATTACCTTAAATGTTGATCAAACAGAGGAAAGCTACGTTTGGTGCTACCAAGATGGCCTTAAAGAATATTTACTTGATCGCATAGGCGACATTGAATTCTTTCCAGAACAGCCCTTCATGGGTAATATGGCCGCTAATCATGAAGCCGTAGAATGGGGCATCGTTTGGGCACTTGAAAACCCAGCCGAAATTCTTAACGAAAGTTACGTTAACCTAGTTCCTACCGCGCAAGGTGGAACTCATGTTAATGGCATGCGCGCAGGGCTCACCGAAGCCATGCGAGAGTTTTGTGACATCAGAAATATTTTGCCACGCGGCGTTAAAGTAGCGCCTGAAGATGTCTGGGAAAACTGCCATTTTGTATTATCAGTAAAGCTAGAAGATCCGCAGTTTTCAGGCCAAACTAAAGAACGACTCAGTTCTAGGGAATGCGTTGCTTTTGTCTCTGGTGTAGCTAAAGACACTTTTAGCTTATGGTTAAATCAGAATCCCGCAGAAGGCGAAAAGATTGCCGACATCATTATTTCTAGCGCACAAAAAAGACTACGCTCTAATAAGAAAATCATCCGTAAACGCCTGACCTCAGGCCCTGCGTTACCCGGCAAACTTGCTGATTGCTCAGCGCAAGATATTGCCAGAACCGAATTATTCTTAGTGGAAGGTGATTCAGCAGGAGGCTCGGCGAAACAAGCCCGTGAACGTGACTTTCAAGCCATTATGCCCTTGCGAGGTAAGATTCTAAATACGTGGGAAGTAGAATCTAGCCAAGTGATGGCTTCCCAAGAAGTCCATGATATTGCCGTCGCCTTAGGTATAGAGCCCGGCTCTAAAGATTTACAGCATTTGCGCTACGGCAAAATCTGTATTTTGGCAGATGCTGATTCAGATGGTAATCACATTGCCACCTTAATTTGCGCCCTGTTTTATCAACACTTTAATGAATTAGTGAAACAAGGTCATGTCTTTGTAGCCATGCCGCCTTTGTACCGCATTGATGTCGGCAAGCGGGTTTTTTATGCGCTAGATGAAGCAGAACGCCAAGGTGTTTTAGATAGAATTAAAGCCGAAAAATTAAAAGGCCAAATCAATGTGCAACGTTTTAAAGGCTTAGGCGAAATGAATCCCAGTCAATTACGTGAAACCACCATGAACCCCGATACGCGTAGACTCGTGCAATTAACCATCACAGAAAATGATGAAACTAAGGCACAGCTGGATTTATTATTAGCCAAAAAACGCTCACCCGATCGTAAACATTGGTTAGAAACTAAAGGTAATTTGGCTGATATTACTTAAGAAGCTGCGAGTTTATACTGTAGGCCGGAATAAGACTTTCACAGTCTCGTAAGCGAGAAAGCGTTTCCGGCCTATTGCCTAGAGGCGTATGCAATACGCCTCTAGGATGCTTAAACTTAAACAAGGAATTTTCTCAAAGACTGTGCAATTAACACAGCAAGAACTTAGGAAGCTATAAACCTATGACCTTATATAAAGCACTGCTAGCTCAGCTATTTGGCTTAATAACAGCGATCGGTATAAATCCTTTGTTACCCATAGCCTATTCAGGACTGGAATCGTTCTTAATACTACAAAGCAGCACTGCCATGCTTTGCTCTACGCTATTACACCAACGGCGCTGGTGGCTAATTATTCATATACTGTTCCTACCTAGTGCATTGACTCTGCATAGCTTAGAACTATCCGCCCACTGGTATCTGTTAACACTCATTTTATTAACCCTAGTCTTTTGGGGTACCATTAAAGGTGACGTACCGTTATTTTTGTCATCAACAGCAGTCGTAGACAGCGTCAGTCAATTCATAACGAAAGAATCAGCTCAACATTTTGCAGAACTAGGCGCGGGCATAGGGACAATCACAGTACCGCTAGCACAGCAGCACCCTCAATTAGTCATTAATGCTTGGGAACGAGCACCGCTACCTTGGGCGATAAACGTCTGGCGTAGCCGTCATTATGCCAATAGTCGCTGCTACCGAGGTGATCTATGGAACTGCGACTTTAATCAATATGATGTAATCTTTGCATTCCTTTCTCCAGCAGTCATGCCCGAACTCGGAGCCAAGCTACAAACAGCCATGCGTCCTGGAAGTTTATTGATATCCTCATCTTTTGCCATACCCGACTGGGAACCAGAAACTATCAAGCAAGTTAATGATCTCGCTAAAACACAACTATATTGTTATCGCATAAATTATTAAGTCCGTAGGATGGGTAGAACAAAGTGAAAACCATCAAACACTTACGCGGAACGGGATTTATAACCCCGCCCCTAACGCTTAAGGTTTCGAAATTATTGAAGCACCTAAACGTTTCAGTCGGGGTTGCAAACCTCGACCAGCTTCGGTTCGTTTTAAAAGGGCGAATCTGTCGCCCCTACGTTGTTTTGCGTCAATGCTCACAGCTAAGCCTTTGTAGGCCGGAATAAGACCATGCTAGCGCAGCGCGGGGTGGCGTTTCCGGCACGGGAGCCCTACCGATGCCGGAAACGCTTTCCTCGCTTGCGCTCAAAAAGTCTTATTCCGGCCTACAGCTATATCATTAATATTGTGGTGCTGGTGGTAGGGGCGTATTGCATACGCCCTAT
>CAIZMK010000155.1 GCA_903934035.1 uncultured Methylococcaceae bacterium | reverse complement strand
CGATCCCATCTCGAACTCGGAAGTGAAACCATTTAGCGCCGATGATAGTGTGGCACTTTGCCATGCGAAAGTAGGGAATTGCCAAGCTCTTAATATTAAAACCCAAGTTAATGCTTGGGTTTTTTTTTGTCTGGGATTTTTTATATTACAAAACTATTATACTAAACTAAATAGTTTTGGCTCTATGTGAATCGTAGTGGGTAGTAGCTTATAACATAACTATGAACAGTGAAAAATTATTTAGCATGGCTTTAGGTCTACATGCTGATCCATATACAGCTTAATTAAACAACGGCTTTATCACTTCCAATAGTTGCTCTTTAGAAAACTCTCCAGCATGCTGATGGATGATTTGTCCTTGTGGGTTAACTATCACGGTAAAAGGTACGGCGTCTATATGATTGCCTAGTTGATGTGCAATGCTGATAGCAGGCATGTCGCCAACTAATATGGGGTAATTGATGTTGATGGTATTTAAGTAGGTTTGTACGGCTTCTGGGGAATCTACCGCTATACCGATAAATTGCAGGCCTTTATCAGCGTATTGGTTTTGTAATTCGATAAATTCGGGGATTTCTTTGAGGCAAGGCCCACACCAGGTTGCCCAGAAATTAATCACGCGTATTTTGCCTTGCCATTCTGAAATAGAATGCAGTTTGCCTGAGACATCCGCTAAGCTAAACTCGGGTAAGGCGACAACCCTGGGTTGCGTTGGAGTTGATAAGCCTCTGGCGAAAATGCCGGCGCCTAATGCCAAGATAGCGGCAAAGATGATTATTCCAAATAGTTTCATAATTTGACCTGTTGCACGGTTTGGGTAAAGGTTTCGGCATCTTGAAAGCCGATGACTCGGTGCTGTGAACTTTCTTTGCCATCGGCACCAAAAAATAAAATGGCCGGCGGCCCGATGAGATTAAATTTTGCTAACAAGGTTAGGTCGTCGGCATTATTGTTAGTGACATCTGCTTGTAAAAGCACGACATCGGCTAAGGCTTGCTTCACTTTTGCATCCGTAAAAGTGTAGGCTTCCATCTCTTTGCAAGAGATACACCAATCCGCATAAAAATCCAGCATGACTGACTGGTGTTTAGCGCTGGCTTGCTGAATTTCAGTTTCCAACGCGGCTAAGGAGGCAACTCGTTTAAAATTAAGTCCTTGTTCTAAGGCCTGAGCTTTTTTGATGCCTAAGCCTTGTAGTGGTTTTAAGGGATTATAATTGCCCATACTGAAGCCGATCAATAATAACAAACCATAGGTGAGCATCATTAAGCCGATGCCTTTCCATAATTTCTGCAAACCTGAGCACTGCTCAGGCAGTGGATCAATGGCTTTGAGATAGATCGCTGGCATTATCAATAACATAGACCAGAGTAACATGATAATCGTGGCTGGTAAGATACGGCTCAACATCCATACGGCTACAGCCAGCATAATAACGCCGAATACCGCTTTAGTGGCATATAGCCAAGATCCTGCTTTGGGTAATAATTTGCCAGCAGAGGCTCCTAATAATAACAAGGGCATGCCCATACCCATGCCCATTGCAAATAAGGCGCTGCCACCCAATACTGCATTGCCGGTTTGGCCGATATAAATTAATGCACCAGCTAAGGGTGCGGCAACACAAGGGCCTACAATTAGCGATGATAAAGCACCCATAATCGCTGCGCCCCATAGCGAGCCATCACGATGTCTCACACTGGAATTATGTAATTTAGTTTTTAGTGAATTGGGTATTTCTAATTCGTAAAAGCCAAACATAGACAAAGACAGCAACACGAAGAAGCTGCTAAATAGGCCGATGATCCAAGGTTGTTGAAAAGTTGCCTGTAAATTACTGCCGAATAAGGCCGCAAGTATTCCAAAACCAGTGTAGGTAAAGGCTGAAGCGATAACATAACTGAGTGACAATAAGAAGGCGCGGCTAGTGGTTATATGATTGCCATGCCCGACGATAATGCCTGACAAAATTGGAATCATGGGAAAAATACACGGCGTAAATGATAACAAAAGTCCGAAGCCGAAAAAGCTTAGTAAGGTCATGGCAAGGCTTTCTTGTTTAAGCGAACTTACAATTTGATCTTGTTCAGAAAGTTTAGGTGTTATGATTGCATTATTAATGGGTGCAGCGGGAAGTTTCAAATCAATTTTTTGGCTCATCGGTGGATAGCAAACACCGCGATCAGCACAGCCTTGGAAATTTGCTAATAAGGTAACGGTTTGTGCAGTGGCTTGAGTTCGCAGAACCGGCAGCTCAAAACTTAATTGTTCGTGGAATATTTCAACTTGACCAAAGGCTTCGTCATGAATAGCTGTGCCTTTGGGGATAGTGTAATCGCCTAAGCGACTGCCAGCTAAACTGCTTAATTCTAGGCGAATTTTTTCACGGTATAAATAATAGCCTGGGGCAATTTCCCAAGTAACCTTTAGCGCACCTGTGTCGTTAACAACTGCAAAAAAACGAAAGGCTTGTTCTGCTGGTAATAAGTCCGCTTGAGTGGTTTTGGGTTTAAATAGGGCATCAACTTGCTCAGCAGGGCTGATAGTGGCGATAGGTAGGGCTAAGTCAAAAGTTTTTTTCTGGGGTGGATAGCAAACACCTCTATCGGCACAGCCTTGGTATTGCACCAGCAGTTGTATAGACGAAACTCCCGATGGACTTAGCGATACTGGAATGGTTAGCTTGTTATGGTAGACAACCATGTCGCCAAAGTTTTCATCATACTTAGTTTTTCCCTCGGGAAAGTTAGGCGTTACTGAAGAAATAGCATCGGTTTTAGAGATGAATTTCATCTTGTCGCGATAAAGATAATAGCCGTCGGCAATATCCCAGGTAATTTCTAGCTGATCTGCACTGACTGCTTTGGCTGAAATCTTAAAGGCTAGGTCGGGTGACAACAGTTCATCATTCGTTAGAGCGTAAGCGGGCTGAGTTAACAGTATTAAACAAATAAAGATTAAATGGAAGAATGGCATGAATTAATCCAGTGTAGGTATTCAGGTAAACCGTTTTCTATAGATACGGCAATTATTTCAGGAACTTCGAAAGGGTGGTGTGCTTTTATACTATTTTCTATAAGCTGATATTGATCTCTATGGGCTTTAATCAGTAATAAATATTCTTCAGCCGAAGTTGCTTGCCCTTGCCACCAGTAAATAGAACGAATACCCGGTAAAATATTCACGCAAGCGCTTAATTGCTCGTTGACCAGTAACTGAGCAAGCTGTTCAGCGCTGTCTTTATCAGGATAAGTACAGAGAATTATTTGATAGGGAGTGGTCATTTTGGTCAATGGCAATTGAAAAAGGCATATTATCCTAGAATTTAAAGCGAATTGCCTTTATATTGTTGTCAACTAATACGAGTTCAGGCAGTGCCTGAATTTAGCCCTTCCTTTTGCAATAGAGCGTTACCAGAGCGTTACCGATGAAAGTTTTTCAAATGTTGTTTCTAGTAGTATTGATTATCCCTTTTGCAGAAATTTATTTATTGCTTGAGGTGGGTAGTATTATAGGTGCTTTTCCAACTATTTTTCTGGTCGTGTTTTCTGCCGCATTTGGTGCATGGTTATTAAAGCAGCAAGGCTTTTCGACTTTTAGGAAATTTCAAGAAAATATAGCGCAAGGTATCGTGCCTGCTTATGAAATGATTGAAGGACCGATTATTTTGTTGGGTGGCGTATTATTATTAACCCCCGGTTTTCTTACTGACATTATTGGCTTTGCTTGTTTAGTGCCGAGTTTGCGGAAAAGAATAGCTCAATATGTGCTTGAAAATCATCTTATTCAGACCAGTAGTATTTTTCAACAAAAAACCGCTAAAGAAAATGTTTTGGAAGGCGAATTTCGTAAAGAGGATTAACAAAGGCAAAAGGTAAAAGCGCTGTGCTTTTGGGCCTTTCGCCTTCCGTCTTCTAGTTTTACTCAGGAGTACTGGTGTTTTCTGAAGTGCCGCAGGTGTTTTTGCCCATTCCAGAATAAGCTGGGCACCAGCCTGAAAATCCAGTTCCAACCAGAACCATACCTATGAGTAATAGGGGGATGGAAGCTGTGAAAATGGAAATTGCAATTGAGGCAGCGCCAGCGTATAGACGGTATTGTTTTTCCTTTTCGCCTATATTGTGCTCAAATTTAGTCATGCGTTTAAAATCAAAACTCATCTTATTCTCCTTCTGTGTAGTCGTTATTGTGGTAGCTAAACAATAATTAACTCGAACATTGCAAAGCTAATGGCAATATACACAGCTCTAAAAAATGTGCAAGTGATAAAATAATAATGGATGTAACGACAATAATTGATTCTTTAAATGATACTCAACGCCTAGCGGTGACTGCGCCTTCTCAGGCCATGTTGGTATTGGCGGGAGCGGGTAGTGGTAAAACACGTGTATTAGTACATCGTATTGCTTGGCAGATCAAAGTTGAAGGAGTGTCGCCGCATAGTATATTAGCGGTCACCTTTACTAATAAAGCCGCCAAGGAAATGCGAGGCAGAATAGAAGACTTGCTGAGTATTTCTGCAAATAGCCTATGGATAGGGACGTTTCATGGTATCGCTCATCGTTTATTAAGGCGACATGCCAAGCAGGCACGGTTGCCAGAAACGTTTCAGGTGATGGATTCTGGCGATCAATTAAGAGTCATTAAACGCTTGTTAAGCACACTTAATTTTGATGATAAGCAATGGCCACCTAAGGAAATGCAGTGGTACATCAATGCGCAGAAAGATGAAGGCATACGAGCTAGACATTGTGTTGAAACAGGTGATAGCCATGAGCGCCAACGATTAATCATCTATAAAGCCTATGAAGAACTATGCGATCGTTCGGGTTTAGTCGATTTTGCCGAACTGCTGTTGCGAGCTCATGAATTATTACGCGATAACCCGGACGTGCTTGAGTTTTATCAGAAACGCTTCAAACAAGTGCATGTCGATGAGTTTCAAGATACCAATACCATACAATATGCTTGGTTACGCTTATTAACCGACGGCAATGATAATCTGTTTGTCGTCGGTGATGACGATCAATCTATTTATGGCTGGCGCGGCGCTAAAATTGAAAACATCTATAGCTTTCAACAGCATTATCCTAATCATCAAGTCATCAAGTTAGAGCAAAATTACCGCTCTACCGGTACTATTTTAAAGGCATCAAACAAGGTTATTACCAATAATTCGGGACGAATGGGTAAAGAGCTTTGGACGGATGCAGGTGATGGCGATTTAATTTCTTTGTATGCGGCCTTTAATGAGCAGGATGAGGCTTATTTTGTAGTTGATCGAATACGAGCATCAATTAATGAAGGGTGCTTACGCAGTGATAACGCTATTTTATATCGCTCAAATGCTCAGTCTCGTCAATTTGAAGAAAAGTTGATGGCGACTGGTACACCTTATATCGTCTATGGTGGTTTACGCTTTTTTGATCGCGCTGAAATTAAAAATGCCTTGGCTTATTTGCGTTTGATTGCCAATCGTGACGATGACGCTTCTTTTGAACGTGTCATTAATACACCGACTCGCGGCATAGGTGCTAAAGCCTTGGATGAAATGCGCAATATCGCTCGTGATCAGAGTGTGTCTTTATGGGCGGCTGCCATTTTATTGATTAATCAGCGAAGTATGTCTGCGCGTGCGACTAATGCGCTGATTGGCTTTTTGGAGTTGATTAAATCCTTATCTAAGGAGGTTGAAGAACTGTTCTTGGATGAAAAGGTCAAGTGTATCGTTCATAAAAGTGGATTAATAGCCTTGTATCAAAATGAAAAAATGGATAAAGGCGAGGAGAAAATAGAAAATTTAGAAGAGCTAGTTAATGCCGCTAAGCTATTTGAATTTGATAAGGATAACGAAGAAAAATTGGGCGAGGTGGATATGTTTCTGAGCTATGCCGCCCTAGAGGCAGGCGTTAGTCAATCAGAAGATTCAGAAGATTGTGTTCAGCTTATGACTCTGCATAGCGCTAAAGGCCTAGAGTTTAAGCAAGTTTTTTTGGTAGGTTTGGAAGAAGGTTTGTTTCCATCGCAACAGTCTGTCGATGATACGGGTCGCTTAGAAGAAGAGCGCCGTTTATGTTACGTAGGTATGACTAGAGCAATGCAACTACTATATTTGACCTATGCAGAATCTAGGCGTTTATATGGACGCGAAACCTATCCTAGGCCTTCTCGTTTTTTACGTGAAATCCCTGCTGAATTATTACAAGAAGTTCGGATGCGTGCGACTGTTAGTCGACCTGTGAGTGCTGTCCAAGCTAAGTCTGCGATGTTTCAGGCGCAGAGCCAATATAAGCTGGGTCAGCGTGTTCATCATGCTAAATTTGGTGAAGGTGTGATTTTACAAATAGAAGGTGAGGGTGCTCAAGAGCGTGTTGAAATTAATTTCAAGCAGGTTGGCGTTAAATGGCTAATGCTGGCTTATGCGAAGTTGGATGTTTTATAGATTATGCGTTGAGCTGTGGGTGTCGAGTTATTATTAGTGGTTGCGTAACGCATGGTTCCTACGCGCAGCTTCACTTCCCACAGTTAGGCTTTTGTGGTCCGGAATAAGACCATGCTAGCGCAGCGCGTGGTGGTGTTTCCGTCACAGGAGTAGTGCTTATGCCGGAAATGCTTTACTCGCTGTCGCTCGAAAAGCATTATTCCGGCCTACAATAAGTTTAAATATTCCTTAACTGTGGGCAGTGACGAGGAGCGTGGAAACGATAAAACTGTAGGGGCGACAAATTCGCCCAGTACTGGTTGTTTAACCCAGCGAAAATAAATTGAGTATTTTGTTGTAAAGCAGTTTTAACTACTTCAAAAAAGTTTTAGTCTAAGTTTTTTTGCAAAAAAAAGGGGCTAAGATAGCCCCTATAAAATGAACGCACCTCAAACTTGTCCGGCAGGTTTATTCTTGTCAATGTTAGTTATAATTGGTTTAACTTCGACTTTTTCCTGCTTGGTAATAATTTCTTTATTAATAGTCAAACTTTCAACGTCTTGTGGTGGTCTTGGATCTCTGCCTGCCATCAAGTCATCTATTTGATCTTTATCTATGGTTTCCCATTTCATCAAGGCATCAGCCATTTTATGAAGGATGCTGATGTTGTCTTGCAAAATGGTTTCTGCACGTTGATAGTTACAGTCTATGACCGCACGGATTTCTTCATCTATATGTTCAGCAACTATGCCTGACACTTTACTGCCTTGGATTCCTGGGTGTCCCATAAATGACTGGCCACCTTGTTCGCCATAAACTAAGGGACCTAATTTGTCTGAAAATCCCCAGCGAGTCACCATGTTACGAGCAAGCTCGGTAGCACGTTCAATGTCGTTAGATGCACCCGTTGTTACACGATCGCCACCATAAATCATGAGTTCAGCAATTCGGCCGCCAAACAAGCTTGCTATTTGGCTTTCAAGCTTGCGTTTGCTGGCACTATATTGATCTCTCTCAGGTAAGAACATGGTGATACCTAAGGCTCTTCCTCTAGGCATGATGCTCACTTTATAAACAGGATCATGATCTGGAGAAGATTCACCGACGATACAATGACCTGCTTCATGATAAGCCGTTAATAGTTTGTCTTCTTCGCTCATGACCATAGTGCGTTTTTCAGCACCCATGAGTATTTTGTCTTTTGCTTTTTCAAGATCACTCATGCTGACTTGCACTTTGTTTGATCTGGCTGCAAATAAAGCAGCTTCATTAACAACATTGGCTAATTCTGCACCTGAAAAACCAGGTGTGCCTCTAGCTATATCTTTTAACTTAACGTCATCAGCAGCAGGTACTTTCTTGATATGTACATTCAAGATTTGTTCACGGCCACGAACATCTGGTAAACCTACATTAACCTCACGATCAAAACGGCCGGGTCTTAATAAAGCTTTATCTAAAACATCGGCACGGTTAGTAGCTGCAATCACAATAACGCCTTCGTTACCGGTAAAGCCATCCATTTCGACCAACAACTGATTCAATGTTTGTTCGCGTTCGTCATTACCGCCGCCCATACCAGCTCCGCCTCTTTGGCGACCGACAGCGTCTATTTCATCAATGAATATAATACAAGGAGCGTGTTCCTTGGCTTGGGCGAACATGTCTCTTACTCTTGACGCACCAACACCGACAAACATTTCGACGAAATCAGAGCCAGATACCGTAAAGAATTTAACACCTGCTTCACCAGCAATAGCTCTTGCTATCAATGTTTTACCTGTTCCTGGAGGGCCCACCATTAATATACCTCGTGGTATTTTTCCACCTAGCTTTTGAAATTTTTGTGGATCTCTTAAGAAATCAACCAACTCTGTTACTTCTTCTTTGGCTTCTTCGCAGCCAGCAACATCTGCAAAAGTGGCTGTTAATTTATCTTCTTCAAGCAGTTTGGCTTTGCTTTTTCCAAAACCATTGCCACCTAGGCCACCGCCTTGATTTTTTCTTAGATAAATCACCCATACCGCTACTAAAAGTAGCATGGGAAACCAAGATATAAACAATTGCATCAGAATTGATTGTTGTGCGGGCGCTTTGGTTCTGACTTGCACGCCTGCGCTCAATAGATCATCAATTAAATGTGGATCATTAGGATTGAATGTTTCTAGGTTTTGACCATCTGCAGTTCTTAGCTTTATAGCAGGTCCAGATATTTCTACTCGATCCACTAATTTATTTTTTACTTTGTAAATAAAGTCAGAATAGGCGATGGATTCGTCTATGGCCGGCGTTGTATTTATGCGGTTATAGATAAGAATTGCACCTACTAAGACCACGCTCCAAAGTAGAGTGGTTTGTATGTATTTTTTCATAGTTCTAATCTCCAAATCCCCGAAGGGTTAACTGTAGTCTTTCTATTATCTACAACTGCATTCAAAACGGTGTGTTTCGATGCTATCTTGTTATCAGTCTGAATTTTACTTAGTAATCCTACTGATTTTGTAGGATTTCATAGTAGCTTTGTTTAATGCTTTTGTACATTATAAAAAATTCATTAATTGATCGCCAAAATGGCGTTTTATCTTATCTAAGGCGATGACTTGAATTTGCCTAACTCGTTCGCGAGTTAAATCCAGTTCTAAACCGATTTCTTGTAGAGTCATTTCTTTGTCTACTTCAATACCAAAATGACAGCATATAACTCTAGCTTCTCTTGGATTAAGTATTTTTAATGCCTTATCAAGTATATTATCAAGGTCTGTTTTTGCTATTTCTGTAAAAGCGGGTGTAAATATTTGTTGTTCTAAATAGTCTATGGGTGCAAATGAAGTCTCCCCGTCTTCAATTGAGCCTTCAATGGACATCGCTGTTTGGGACATTGATAAAACAGCGTGAATTTCATTGTCAGATAATGCAGTTTGCTCGGCTAATTCTTTAGTAGTCGGTTCTCTGCTTGTGCGAGCAATGAATTGTTCTTTGGTGCGATAGACTTTATTAATAGTTCCAATTCTTCCGCAAGGAATTCTTACTACTCTTTCGCTTCGTGACAGTGCTCTTGAAATAGCTTGTCTAATCCAATAGCCTGCATAAGTTGAAAACTGAAAGCCTAAGCGATAGTCGTATCGGTCGATAGCTTTTAATAAACCGGTTTGACCTTCTTGGACAAGGTCATCAAAATCTAAAAAACTACCTTTGTATTGATTGGCAATAAATAACACTAATCTTGTATTGGCTGTGGCTAATTTTTTTCTTAAATTAAGCCAGTTGTGCTCATAAAAAACGGCATTAGTGTAATGTTTATGCATATCACTACTGGATAGAAATAAAAAATCCTCATCATAACTCGCAACGCTTGTTAGCCATTGGTTGGTGCTTATAGGTTTATGATGATTTGATGTCTCTAGTCTCTTTTGAAGTATGTTGTTCTTGCTTTTAGAGTCATTTGAAAAAGGCTGACAATAAATTTCTCTGTATTTATAGCTATAAGCAAAGATATTGATTAGTTCAGTCAAGTCATGGAAAGAAAAGGGAAAAACCTGTAACGCTAAAGTTAGATTTTCTTTGCCCAGCTTTTCGTTGCTGTAATTTGACGTGTAATTACTTAATTCAACGAACAATTTTTTAATGTCTGTTAAGTTTGATGACAGTGCAGGTTCGTTGGTAAGGTCGTCTTCCTGCTCGGTATGTGAGTCAGTTTCTTTATATTTATTGATTAACCAGAGTGCTGTTGCAGGGAATTGTGCAAGTGACTCAATGAGGTTTGCTTTTTCGATGCTTAATAACTGCGATATTTCAAAATTACTATTATCTTTAGTTGTAAATTCTTTAATATCGTTATCCGCTGTTTTTATGGTTTCAATGCCATTGTTAAGTACTAAGGCATTGAGATCTTGTTTTAATAACGGCTCATTGAAATAAGACATGGCAAAACTCCCGTAAACATCAAATAATTAAAGCCTAGGCTTTAGTTGTATTGTTTATCCATTATTAACAATCTGTTTATTAATAACTTCACAATAATGTAACAACTAAGTAACAAGTTGTCAAAGTATAGTTTAACAAAACATGAACAAAGTAATCTGGGGTTGAACAAAGATGCCTAAGGAATTGATTATTTGTGGCTTTTTGAGGTAAGCAAATTAGTTTTTTAGGTGGGGCTTCGTGGTGGGTTTAGCCTTCAATGCCGGAGGTATTGAAGGCTAGATTACTTAATCTCTAAAATTATCATACTGTAAAGGCATCTCAAGCTTTTCATCTCTGAGCATTTGAATGACTTCTTGAAGATCGTCGCGTTTTTTGCCGGTTACGCGAACTTTATCTCCTTGGATGGAGGCTTGAACTTTTAGTTTTTTGTCTTTAATCAACTTAACTATTTTTTTTGCAAGCTGTGAGTCTAGCCCTTGTTTTAAAGTGATTTCTTGGCGCATTAATTTGCCACTACCTTTAGCCTCACCAACTTCCATGCAGCCGACATCAATGCCACGTCTACTAAGTTTTGAACAAACCACGCTGAACATTTGTTGTAGTTGAAAAGTTGATTCAGAAATCATGGTTAATTTGTCGTCAGTGAGTTCAAAGCTTGAGTTTGAGCCTTTAAAGTCAAAGCGAGTTGTTACTTCTTTGCTGGCTTGGTCGACTGCATTTTTTACTTCGTGGTTATCAAATTCAGAAATAATATCAAAAGATGGCATAGTTTTTTAATTCAGGTTTGTTTAATGGTTATGGGTTAAGTTTAGCCATAGCTAGCGAATCATCATGTGATTGCTTTGTAAGTGGCTGGAGATGTTGTGTCATGTTGTAAAGCAGTTCTCTGATTAGAAATAGTGAGTTTGTTTTAAACTTGCACAATAATATTAAAGCATATCGTGTGATTTAATATTAGGGAAGCTCTTAAATAAAATAACTGAGGCATTTAAGTCTTAGAGATCAGAGATATATAGGATGATTTATGGCTTGCTGCTTATATCTTTATGTAGGGTTGGTAATTCCAAGTCGTGAGTGATAGCGGTCGCCGCAATAATGGCATCAGGTAGTTTTATCCTATTGCGCTGCCACATTGTAATCGTAGCGGCTTATAAGTAGTAGCGCGAAAGTTATCCGGAAGTAAATTTATTGTGTCAAACTTTCAATAATTGCCATAACAGACAAAAATAGGTTACCAACTGAAATTCATAGCCAAACTAAGTCCAGAAGAAGAAGCAACCCTGACTGAAGCT
>CAIZMK010000154.1 GCA_903934035.1 uncultured Methylococcaceae bacterium | reverse complement strand
TTATCGCCCTTAATAGTTTCAACACCGTGCATCGCTAAACGCTCAGCCGCTATTAGATTTGACACTGCTCGTGGTGTCATAGCCTCCAGCGCCCTACCCGACTCACCATCGGCCCATAATTTAGATGCCATAAAGATATTAGCTATTTGAGAAGCAACAGGCCCCATTAATGTATTTGATATCGCATTAAACTCATCGCGCCCTTCTAGCTCTTTGTTTTGTGGCTGATACCAAAGGTGATTCATAGCGGTTCTGCCGGATATATCTCCAATCGGTAATAAACGTGCTGGGCCTTTGGTAATAAATTCTGCCACCGTTTGATTAAAGTTATCCGTTAACCAGTTTCTAAACTCTGTTTCTAGTTCATCGTCATCATCTGCACCAAGACCAGCCAACAGTGTTTGAAATACTGCCATACCTAATATGGCACCCGCCACACTGCCGGATGCCCCCTTGTATTTAAACCCGGCTACACCACCAATACCAGCAAACGCCTCGATGCCAATCGGCATACCAAATAATCCCGAAGTCGCAAAACTCATTGCCATCGTAACCGCTAAAGTTTTACGAGCTTGTAAACGTTCCTCAGAAGGTAATTTAGATAAAGATAGCGCCGCATTACGACCAATGTACCAAGATGTATTTAACGCATAGGCTTTAAACAAGGTTAAAACGCGAGCTGTATTACCCATCATAAAACGTGATCGATTACCTTGTCCGTAGTCGAATTGGGTATCATCAATCGCTTTGACGGTATAGGCTAAAGCCTTTTCATAATCTCCACCGTTTTTAGTGTATTCCAACTCAAACGCCGCAATCCCCATGACTTGACGGTTTAAAGCTTCAGCCACATGGAAAAAATAACCAGAATATTTAGCAGTTTTTCCAAACACACGGGTGACGGCATTGGTACTGTAAGACGGGTTTTGACCGGCTGAGATAGAGTCATGCGTTTGATTAAGATCAATTTTTCCAATGTCGTGTAAGCGCTGTAAGGCTTCTTTTGTTTTAGCATTGATTTTAGGATTTTTCATCAAATCAAAACCTGATCTCTTATTAAGTACATCTGGATCAAGCAATAATTTATAGGCTTTAGATATGGCTATAGATGAGGCGTTAAACCCATGTCTTCCTGCTAATTCAGGCAAGCCAATAGCCGCCACTTGCAACATATTTACCCCTGCAGAAGCTACATTAAAGCCTAGCGCCCCCATAAACCCTAAGCTTGTTAAAATATGTGCCCATGGTTGAATGCTTGTTGTTTTCAAGGCTTTTTCACGCTTAGTAAACTCATTCATGATCGAATCTAAGAAGTCAGAATTTCTAAGGCCTAAGGCTTTAATAGCTTTTCTGCCATCCTGTAAGGTTTCAGCTATTTGATGATCATAACCAATCGACGCTAAGCCTTTTGCGGTACTGTTACGAGTATTTGCATAAGCACGTAAGGTATCGGCAGATTCGCCAAGCGTACCCTTTCTATGAATAAAATGTTTACGAAATGAACTATCTGGCAAGGCTTTAATTAACTCTTGGTTAAACGCATCCAGCATGTCATTAACATTGCCAGCTATTTTGTTACTTTGTCCTTTGACAAGATTATCTCTGATATTTTCAATGGTATTGGTTGCAAGGGCCGCAATGGTATGAGCTGCATTACCATTGGCCACATCGGCATCATATTCAGCTTTTAACTGCGATCTTACTTGGTTATAACCCTGTGCCTCCATTTTTGCCATGAGTTTATCTCTGGCGCCATTCGACTCAACAAAGCTCGTCACCAACTCTCCATCGGGATTAATCCCAGTGACCACAATTTTACCGAAACGAGCTAATGGAAAATAAACCCCTTTGCTTAATGCTTTATCAAAGTGCGCTTTAATATCAGCGACTACCGCCGCTTTAGTCTGGCTATCAATCGGGAAACGGTCCAGATTCTCAATTAAGGCTTTTTGAGTAGCTTTTAAATCGGTACGGTAATCATCCCTCATCTTAATATAAACGGCTCGTTGCGCCTCATTCATGGCTTGATAAGCGTCGTAGACTTCTCTTTCTTGCTCGGTCATCGCCTGATTAGGTTTTGCCTCAGCCGGATCAAAGTTATCAAGATTAGTTGCCATACTTTGCACTCGTGACAACTCCATCATCATGCGCCTAGCTTTGGCGTAATCCACCCAACCATTAGGTTTTCTAGCGTCTTCTTTGATCTTATTACTCATTTCATCGTAAGCCACTGCTACTTGTTGTTCGCGCTGATGTGTCGCATTATCTTTTGCCTGTGAAAGTAATTTGTAATTCATCATTTCAGGCACGTCTTTAGCGATAAAATCAATCAACTGGTTACGGGTAAATAAGCCCCCTAACCAATCCAAACTAGGATTACCGGCTACTTTGGTGAAGATATCCTTAATGGCCTTATTATCTGAGTCGGTATTGGCAGGTGTTGAACGACTGAATTGAGACTGATTATCTTTAGGGAAGGTTTGTTGCTTATCGCCTCGATGAATACCTTCAGCAAATGACTTAGCGATTTTTCGCATTTCTGCTTTAGTTACATTTCCCTTTAGGAATCCTATTTTTTTAAGCAACCACGATAATTTTAATAGCTGCCTGTCTAACCATTCCGCTAAAGCTGTTGGTTGTTCTTCCGCAACTTTCGCAAATACTTCCTCCGCCTGCATAAACTCATCGCTTCCAATTTCTGGGTAATCCCTAGCCACGTCATCAAAGAATGGACGCAAAGCACTAGTATCTTTATCACGAGCAATGGAAGCAAGAAAGGTAAACTTATCAATAGGCGTAAGAAGGTTAAGACCGAAGTGACCAATCGTTTCATGGCGGAGGGTTTCGGTTGCATCCTGCACATTATGTAGGGCATTTCTGATGATTGTAATCGTCTTGTCGAGCGGTAAGTAATACCCTTTGACTCGTCCAATTTTCTTTGCTTCTGTTTCACCGATAGCATCCGCTAATGTTTTATGATGGGCAAATGTTACTCCATCAATACCATTAAAGTCATTTATAAATTTGGCAATAATGGCATCGGCTTGTGCTTCACTTATACCTTTGGGTTTAGTATCATCAAGAAGAATAGAGGCTTTGCTAAATTGAATATCACCGCCGCTTCTAATCGCATCTAAACTCACTACGCCATTAATCACGTACCTATCGCGTATATTAGCTATATGCGCATTATGATCTTGTAATTCTCTAGTACGTTGGGCTTTATTATCCTCAAGCTCTACTAAGTCATTATTAATATCGCCAATTCTACCTACGTTAAGCGCACGTTGCTCAGCCTGTCTTTTTTGCCATGCGATGATGAATTTTTTACGCTCGGCTTCGGTTTGATCTTCATACTTAGGCGCTGCGCGTGTATCTATACCTTGATTAGCATTTTCATACTGAGTCTTAGCTTCGGTAGCGCTTCTAATACGTTTCGCTAGGGCGCTGACTTGTTTTTCAATTTGGCTTTTCTTAGCAGACGCTTGGTTAAGGTCACGTTGTATTTCTAACTTACGCTTCTTAAGCGGATCACGCTCTAACTCAATCGCCGCATCAAAATGGCCGGGTGCTTCTTCACCTTTTACGTTCGCTTTATCGCTGGCTTGGGTTTTCCAGAACACATCATTAAAGCCTTGCTTACTTTCGATGATACGATCACTCATAGCATCAAACGTACCGGGTTGATTAAAGGTATGCACGTTGACTACTGCGTTTCTATTACCTTGCCTTACGCCACGATTATTACGTTGTTCAATCTCATCAGGGCGATAAGGTTTGTCAAGCTGGTAAATATCAGTGGTAGTCGTTTGTAAATCGACACCGACACCTAGTTTAGTCGTGTTGCCTATCAATACCTTAATCTTGCCAGCATTGTAGTCATCCATGATCGTTTGCAGCATTTCAGGCTTAATATTTTTAGCAATCTTACCGGTATTTGGATTAACGTACTCACCACCATTTACAAAGACGACCTGATTAGGCTTAAGTCCTGTAGCTTCGAGTATATCGTTACGAATATCCTCATGCGTAGAGCTATTGCCACTTGAAAATTTTAATCTGTCTAAGAAAATAAGCTGTCCGGCCTCTGGGTCTAGCTTGTTTTTGGCGGCGACTAACTCAACGGTCTTGGCAATTTTAGAGTATTGTGAACGGGTTTCTTTCTGGAATACCGTACCCTCTGCGATATTGCCTTTTCCTAACTTAGATGGCGTATAAAGCCTGACATCGACACTCGCATCACGACCAGCGCCATACATGGCAATCATCTTTTCTTCTTCGACAATACCACCTGAGCGCTTAGTCTTTGAATCTTCAACCGCTTGTAAAATACGGGTCTGCACATCTTCAAAAATTTCTTGTGACTCGTCGCTTTGTAAAATAACATGAGTAATATCATTCTGTTTAGGACGGGTTAAATCTGAGGCTGATTCAGGCGATCTATAATCAATATAACGGCTAATGATTTTCTTCAAACCAAAGATATTCTTAATAGCAACTAACTGATCTTTTAACTTAGCAGCGCCATCAACCGCTGTTTCTTCAACGGCTTGTATATCAAGGAACTCATCAACAAATTGTCCAACATTATCAATATGGTATTCATCAAGAATCTTAGTATCAAGATGGAATAGTAAGGTTAATAGCTCTAAAGGCTTGTTAGGTGTAGGTGTTCCAGTGAGTAAGAAAATATTGTTTCCGTTATTATTTTCACTAATAAACTGTGTTTTAAATCTAAAGTCATACGAACGCGAACTACCTAAACTCACAGATAAAGGGCTTTGCGTCATATCCGCTACCATCTTGCCATTCTTTTCTATCAGTGGGTATTTAGCATTGATAGCGACATTAGCGCCTATACCGCCTTTAGCATCCTCTGACTGCATACCGATATTTTTATAATACTGAACCTCATCAGCAAATAGCGCATCAAAGCCCATCTTGCCCATATCAAAGCCATTAGCATTACTATCGGCATACGAGGCCATGATAGTCGCTTTAAGCATTCTGATCTTAGCAATGCGTGTTACTTTCGCCTTGATCTGACTTTTGTTTAAATCCTCATCGTCCTTTTCCATACTGCTAATACTTTCAGTCAGCTTATCTACATATTCACCTAGTCTTTTCGGTGGGATAGTAAACTTCTGGGCTAAATTGGTACTGATAAAAGTATAGTCATACTGGTTATTGGTTAAGTCATAAGCCATTTTTTCTTTATCAGCTGCCGACATACTGGGCCAGTCTTTAGGTTTACCCTTATTAATACCGCTAGTATATTTAGGAAACTCATAGACTTTGGCATTAGGGTATAGATCGCGAGTGGTCGCCTCCCATTGTGGGATAGTATTAGCAGGCACAATGAATAAAGGCTTTTTCATTACGCCTTTTTGTAAGAGTTGGTCTGCTACTACAATAGCGGTTGGTGTTTTACCTAAGCCTGGAGAAAAGGCTAATACGCCTTTCTTGTTGTAAATAGCTCGTTCTGCACCTTCTAATTGATGCTGCATTAATTTAAAGGGTTTGCCTCTAAAAGTTTCAGGCAGATTTTTAAGTGATGAGCCATCAAATATAGGCTCAGCAAAGAAGTTCTTAGTGCGATTGTAGGCATCGACTATTTCATCGGCTAAACCATCATCTAATAAGCGTTGTTTAATGAGCGGCAATACCTCATTGTGTAAAGTATCCTGTGCAGCCTTTAATCTATCTGCATATTCTTCTGGCGTATCATCTCGGCCTTTAGCTACGAGTTTATCGTTGTTCAGGTATTGATTGAATAAATGTAATAAGTGATTATCTTCTATAGCTCTATCACCAATAATAACTGTGCCATCATCATAGGTTTTCTTACCAATAGCGGTAATGGCACTATCAGGCAACCACGTTTCTTTACCGGTTAGGGTAATATCTTTGATGGGTATTAAGGCTGGTTTAGCGCGAGTTAAGCGCTCTATCTGTTTATCACGCTGTGCAGCAGGCTTTACCTTTGTAGCATCATCTAATTTCTCATAGATATTGCCCGCATAATACAGGCGTGCATTTTGTAAGTCGCCATTGGGTAACTTAGCGTAATCGTTACTATCGAGTAAGCCTTGTATCTCATCTGCACTTAGTAGGTCAGTCTTAGGTGAAAAAATACCGTCTGCATTCTCAAGAGACTCAGCTCTATCATAGAGTGGTGAATGTTCATCAACTTCAATCTTTCCGCTATTTTCAAAGCGGACTTGCTTAGTAAATATGTCACTTAAGCTAAAGTGCTTATCAAATAAAGAGAGGTAAGATTTTAATTGCTGTACAGCGTGGACGTTTTTAGCCCATAATTCTAATAACTTATCGGTATGTGGAGGCTTACTGTACTTATGCTCATAGTCATGAACTAACTCGGCATCATGGGTTTCATCAATCTTTTGCAGAGCTGCCATTTTGTCAGCACTAACACCAGTAGCTTTGCGACCGAATAAGCCACCCCCTGAAAACTCGCTATAAGATACGGCTTTATCATAAATAATGCCGTCCTTAAAGAAAGGTTTAGTCGTACCATCAATGAACTTTAAACCGTTTTTATCTGCGTATTGTTGGGCCGCATCAGGATCAGTAAAGCTATCTTGCTCAGCTTTCTTAGTCGCTGTGTAATCTTGTGGCTCGATCTTCATTTTAGAATAGTCAGCCTCACCTGTCACTATCCAACCAACTTTACCCATTGAAGTTTTATTGGCACCAATACTTAACTCGCCTAATACGGATTCAGGGTAATCAATAAAGTATTGGTTAATCTTGTGACCGTCTTTGCTGGCAATATTAACAAAGGACTGATTCTTATCGGCTTGCTTACTTTCCACACCCTCTGGGCGTTTTTGTAGAAAGATAACGTCAATCATAACATCGGTACTGGCATTAGCTTTCTGAGTACCCATAGGCAACCTAAAAGCGCCTATTACATCCATCTGGCTAACTAGGTGCTGCCTTAATCTCTGCCCTTCACCAGTGCCATCCATTGTTCCGGTACTGGTCATGAAAGCCATTACGCCCCCCGTCTTTAACTTATCGATAGATTGAGCAAAGAAGAAATTATGAATCGCTTTGAACATGGGCTTAATCGTGCCGGCATATTCACGCGCTAAAGAAGAAAAAGAAGCGAAAGGGACGTTCGAGATAATTAGATCGTAGCCTTTGCCTCTAAAGGTTTCATACGATTCATTGAATACTTTAGCATCAGGATAGAGTCTAGTGACGATTTCGGTGTTGGTCTTATCAATATCAACCGCTGTCCAGTTTGCTTGTGGGTGCATACCAATAAAATTGCCACTACCCACGGACGGTTCAAGATTATTAACCATCTTGATACCCGCATCCATCAAAGCACCGTACATCGACTTAATCGTGTCGTAGGCACTATAATGTTGGTTAAATATGCTATCGCCTTTATCGGCGGAGGCTTTTAGATCAAGACCACCATTACCCGTATATTGGCGTAAGATATTTTTATCATCTTCGGTGATGTCATTGACTGGCTTCTTAAGGATTGCCTCAGCCAGAATATTAACGTCACGGCGCTTGGCTGGGGTTAAGGCTATAGGCTTCTTATTTAAAAGAGAGTAATTATCCGACCCAATAGATTCTGATACGCTTCTGTCTGTGCTAGTTTGCCCCCCGACTGCGTGTTGAGTGCTGACATCGGCTTTGTGTCCGACCAGTCCTTCATCGCCGGATAGTCCATCGCCTTGGCTTTGCTTAGAATCAACCGAATCATACTGTTCTCGTCCAGTTCGTAATCCTTGATCGCTTCCTGTAGTTCCGCTTTGCTTAGGCTGCTTTTGTTCTTTATTTGAAACTCCCGATGCATTAGCCGTTTCGCTAGTATTTCTAACAGAATCGTTTGTTGCTCCGGTGTTGTGTGCTTCACTATGGTCATGGCCGTTCTCCTGTAGATTAGCACCATTTTTAACATAATCTTTTTCAAGCTGTCCAATGGTATCGTAAGCCATCGTGTCACGGATGTTTCCACCCATGTTGATATAACCAGCCTGCAAATTATGGAGGGCTAATTTATCAGCGACATCATTACCCGCAAGCTCGCGTATTTGCTGCATAACATAGCCAGCAGAGTCTTTAAATTTAGCATAGCCCATCTTAGCGGCAATTCTAAATATCTTAGACATAATAGGTAAAAGTTTAGTTTCTTCTTCCTCCGTTAGATTATGCTTGCCGCCTAATAATGAAGCTAATTCACCAATAGCCTGACCCATTTGTTCTTTAAGGTCTGCCATTTCAGAATTAGTTGCGTCAGGTTTCTTTTCATCTACCGATTTAACATACTTTTGCTCAGCATCTTTTAGCTGCTTCTCTAGTTTACTAACTTGGCTATCAACTCTCGCATCACCAATACGGCCGTTGTCTTTTTGCTGTTTATATAAAGATTCTAAGATAGGCGATAAGGTATCGTGTAAGTCTCTGTATTCTTTGTAAGCAGAGTTCGTCGTGTCTACATTTTCGCTATTACTATGCACATCAGTATTGGCTTGGCTAGATTCTGGGGTTTGTTGTGCAGGTGCTTTATTTACTTGATCGTTGCTTGATAAATCACCTGTTTCTGGCAGTTTATCTATGGTTTCCGTGGCCTGTGTGTTTGATGGTTGCTGTACTACTTCTTGCGCTGATACATCGGATCTAGTCTCGCCCACTGTAGGCGTAATCTCATTTCCGCGAGTAACTGTTGCGTTGTCCACTGGGACTGAGCTATTTTGTTGGGTGTCATTAGCTGCTGTTGTTTCATTACTAATAAATGCTTCTGTTGGTGGTAAATCCCTGCGCAATATCGCAAAACCACCTGACACGTTACCGCCATTCTCTATGTGGTTAATGCCATCATCAAGCGACTCTTTCTGAAAAGGGGTGATATGCTCACTGCTAATAGCCTCTTTTGCTCTAGCTAAGATAT
>CAIZMK010000153.1 GCA_903934035.1 uncultured Methylococcaceae bacterium | reverse complement strand
ATTCCCCTCTTTAGCAAAGAGGGGTTAGGGGAGATTTGATCTATTAAAAAATTATTATTAAATATCAATAATCTATGACTTAATAAAATCCCCCTCGATCCCCCTTTTACAAAGGGGGAAGCTAAAGTCATAATACTTTCAAAGTCTCTTTCGCTACATCCCAGCCTACGTATAATGTAGGCTGGGATGAGGTACGAATCCCAGCATTTAGCCAGGGTTCTCCTAAGTGCCGACAATAGCATTCAATTATCATCATTGTCGGACACGAATGCCTGGCCTATAACTATCCTGTGTTAAGTGGGTAGCCTAATTTTATAATCTGAACGTCAAAATTTGACTAGCCAGTTCACTATAATTCTTTGATTCGTTATATATCGAGGCATTAAAAACTATGAAATTTAGAGAGTTACTGGTAGGTAAAACAGATCAGGCGCAGCAAGCCCTTGATGAATTTTTTGCTAGCATTGATAAAGAAAAAATTCTCTGGTATCCAAGTGCAGGAAGAGATTATCGGGATTTAATGGAAATTACGCCAGAAAGGTTGGCCTTACATGGTATTCCTGAGCCACCCAATATAATATGTCACACTGATTACAACCTTGATAGGACAGGATTAGATCAAGATCTACCGATGCCAAGAATTATTCATGAGCATGCGCGTACTACAATTAAATTGATGGAAAAACTCCCCTTGGCTTTTGCACCTGATACTAATATTCGCTATCAGGTAAGGCATAGCCATGTTAGTTTCTATGATTATCATCAGCCTGATGAACCGACTATTTACTTTTTAAAGCTTAATATTGTGTCTGACACACTAGGTGAGTTTGATATGCATATGTTTTACTTTATGTTTGAAAATCACAACTTCCTTAAAGACGTTATTTTAAAGAAAAGATTGCCGATAACGCATTTTGTAAAAGTCAGGCAAGGCTGCGGCTTTGGTGGTTGTCGTAAATGTATTTCGGTGTTTTACAGTTTGCTTGCAAATATCGGCGTTAAATATTTACTTGTTGATGCTGAAGTACACTATTGTCATGAAACACACGCGCAATTAATGCATCGATTTCATATCAAGCATAAGAATTATAAATTAATGACTATTGGGACTCGGCTTAATTGGAGCGGTTACTATGTGAAGGCTTACAAAGTCGAAAGAACTAAAGGCTATCTTGATAACGAGACCTTTAACATGAATTTAGCCCAGATAGCAGAAGGCTGGAGCCAAGACATGTGGCAACCCCAAGAGTTCTTATTTATGGATCCACCCACCCCTAGACATTTAAGATAAAGAGATTACAAATATGAATAAAATTATTATGGCTTTGACGTGCTGGGTATTTTCGTCTTATGTTTTAGCGACGCCTCAACAGGTCTCGTCTCTTGATCAAGTTCCCAAATTAATCAAAAATAAAGAGGGGACGGCAAAATATCTTGAACAGATAAACGGCGATGAAAAGCCTGATGGCTTTGGAACCGCCCTCCCCTCAGGACTTAGCGCTAAAGATATCGTTAGCTTGCTTGCACCTAAAGAAGATTTAGAATTAGCGACCTTAGTAGGTGCTAAAGCTTGGCCTTATCGAGCGGATAGTTTTGT
>CAIZMK010000152.1 GCA_903934035.1 uncultured Methylococcaceae bacterium | reverse complement strand
CTACAACGCAAACTGGCTTTTGAAGATTTAGCCACTGGCGGCTCATTTATTATCTTTAATAAACAGCGTAATTTGCTTGATATCGTTAATAACTTTACTCATTTCTTTGCCCATGAAAGCTGTGGCTTTTGTACGCCTTGCCGAGTCGGCACCTCTTTATTGAAGAATCAACTCGATAAAATTGTTGATGGTCATGGCTCTGCGGGGGATGTCGTAGCACTAGAAGAACTCTGTGCTTTAGTTAAAAATTATAGCCATTGTGGTCTGGGACAAACAGCCGCTAACCCTATTATCAGCACCTTGGCACGTTTTCCTGAACTCTATCAAAGTCGCTTGAAAAAAATTAGTTATGAGCCCGGCTTTGATCTGGATGCCTCCTTAGAAACAGCAAGACAACTGGCTAACCGTAATGATGCCGCCGCGCATTTAACGCAAGTGGAGCAAGACTAATGACTAAAACTATCCGCATTGATGGCAATACCGTGCCTTTTGAAGATGGACAAACTATTATTGAAGCGGCTACGGCAGCCGGCATATATATCCCGCACTTATGTCATCACCCAGAATTTACGCCACATGGCAGTTGTAAATTATGTACGGTAAATGTCAATGGTCGCAACTGCTCTGCCTGTACTTTTCCTGCCATGGAAGGTCAAGAAATCCTTAATAATAGCCAAGAACTACAAGCAGATCGGCAAAAAATAACCCAAATGCTCTTCGTGGAAGGCAATCATTTTTGCCCGTCTTGTGAAAAAACCGGTAACTGTCAGTTACAAGCTGTGGCTTATCATTTGAATATGCTAGACAGTCATTTTCCTCATTTTTATGCACATAGAGAATTAGATGCTAGTCATGCTGAGGTTTTGATCGATCATAATCGCTGTATTTTTTGCACCTTGTGTGTAAGAGCCAGCCAGGAACATGATGGCAAAGATGTATTTGCTATTAGTGGCAGAGGTATCAATAAGCATCTGATCGCTAATGCCGAAAGCGGCTTATTGAAAGATACTGATTTAGAGGCAACTGATCTTGCCGCTCACATTTGCCCTACTGGCGCCATACTCATTAAACACACGGCCTATAAAGTGCCTATTGGCGAACGAATATATGATCATCAACATATTGATCAAGTCAGCTTAGCGGCGGAGCAAAATAAATGACCACAAAAATAAGAATCGCTACAACCTCATTGGCCGGTTGTTTCGGCTGTCACATGTCCTTACTAGATTTGGATGAACGCTTAGTATCACTTGCTGATCTCGTAGAATTTGATCGATCACCCATAACCGATATCGAACATTGTACAAACTGTGACATCGGTTTAATTGAAGGTGGCGTGTGTAATTCTGAAAACGTGCATGTGTTACGCGAGTTTCGTAAAAACTGCAAAATTCTAGTTGCAGTGGGTGCTTGCGCCATTACCGGAGGCCTGCCCGCCATGCGAAATTTCATTCCCTTGGAAGAATGTCTAACTGAGGCTTATATTCATGGCATAGGCGTAGAAAATGCCCAAATCCCCAGCGATCCAGAACTCCCTTTATTATTAGACAAAGTACGCCCGCTACACGAAGTCGTTAAAATAGATTATTTCTTACCCGGCTGCCCACCGTCAGCCGAAGTATTTTGGACTTTTTTAAATGATTTAATCGCGGGACGTGAACCCAGCTTGCCTTATGAATGCGTGCATTATGATTAAGAGGCGAGTTAATTCGCCCCTACAATTGAATCTTCTCAGCCTAGTAGGTCGGAATAAGACTTTTGGAGCATAAGAGACTGTGAAAGTATTATGACTTTAGCTTCCCCCTTTGTAAAAGGGGGATCGAGGGGGATTTTATTAAGTCATAGATTATTGATATTTAATAATAATTTTTTAATAGATCAAATCTCCCCTAACCCCTCTTTGCTAAAGAGGGGAAT
>CAIZMK010000151.1 GCA_903934035.1 uncultured Methylococcaceae bacterium | reverse complement strand
GATCGAGGGGGATTTTATTAAGTCATAGGTTATTGATATTTAATAATAATTTTTTAATAGATCAAATCTCCCCTAACCCCTCTTTGCTAAAGAGGGGAAAAAAAATACTTTCACAGTCTCGTAAGCGAGTAAAGCGTTTCGGCAGATGTATCGATCGAATCTCCAGAAAAGCCACCACGCGATAGGCCTGGGTGTTCTTATTTCGGCCTACCGCGTTATTATCGTTAAAAGCCCAAATAGGATATAGTGCTACAAAAAGCATGGCTCTATGTTATAAAAATTATCGACCCATTATTAATCATGTCCAAACTAAATCCTCAACAACAAACGGCGGTTAAAGCCATAGATCAGCCCTTATTAGTGCTTGCTGGTGCGGGTAGTGGTAAAACGCGAGTGATTACCGAGAAAATCGCTTACCTGATTAAACAGGGCTTACCTGCGCGACATATTGCGGCCTTAACCTTTACCAATAAAGCCGCACGAGAAATGAAAAGTCGAGTTTCTAAGCTAATAGATAGTTCTGAAACTCGAGGTTTGCGTGTATCTACTTTTCATTCTTTAGGCTTGGATATATTACGTAAGGAACATAAAGTCTTAGCTTATAAAGCCGCCATTACCTTGTTTGATGAACAAGATAAACAAACTTTATTAAAGAGTTTGATTAATTATGGCGCAAAAGATTGTGATATCGACAATATTGATCGCTATGCTCAACAAATCGGGCAATGGAAAAATGCTTTTGTCACACCTGAGCAGGCGCTAACATCGTCAAGCCCCGATCAATATCCTATAGCTGGCTTATACCAAGAATATACCCGTAGTCTTAAAGCCTATAATGCGGTGGATTTTGATGATCTCATTCTATTGCCAGTATTGCTGTTCCAGCAACGTCGTGAAGTCTTAGAAAAATGGCAGAATAAGATTCGTTATTTATTGGTCGATGAATATCAAGATACTAATATCACCCAATACCAGTTAATTAAATTGCTTGCAGGTAGCTTAGGACGCTTTACCGTGGTCGGTGATGATGATCAATCTATTTATGCTTGGCGTGGTGCGCAGCCTGAGAACTTAGTGCAACTTCAAAAAGATTACACACGATTACAGGTTATCAAACTAGAGCAAAATTATCGATCCACAGGTCGCATCCTTAAAGTGGCCAATCACTTGATCGCCAATAATCCTCATGTATTTGAAAAACGTCTATGGAGTGAGCTGGGTTATGGTGATGCTCTACGCGTGTTAAGCCATAAAAATGATCAAGTTGAAGCGCAGCAAGTCGTGTCTGAAATTGTCCATCATAAATTTAAAAACGGTGGCCGCTATCAAGATTATGCGATTTTATATCGTGGTAATCATCAATCAAGATTGTTCGAGCAAGGCCTTAGAGAAAATAATGTCCCTTATTTAATTAGCGGTAGTTCATCGTTTTTTAATAATGCAGAAATTAAAGATATACTCGCTTATTTGCGACTTTTTGTTAATCAAGATGATGATGCCGCTTATTTACGTATCATCAATACGCCCAGGCGTGAAATAGGACCGACTACTTTAGAAAAGTTAGGCATGTATGCCAATGAGCGCCATATTAGTTTATTTGCTGCCAGTGTTGAGATGGGCTTAAAGCTTAAGATCTCTGAAAAATCGATACTCAGATTACAAAAGTTTTATGATTGGGTGCGGGAGACGGCTGTGCAAATTGAACGTGGCGATACTTTTGAAGTGATCGAGCAGGTGATTAATCACATCAATTACGAGCAGTATTTAAAAGAAAATAGTAAAAGTAGCGAATCGGCGGCGCGAAAAATGAAGAACGTGAATGAGTTGATTGAATGGCTCAAACGCATCGCTGATAAAGATACCGATGTTCAAAAAAACTTAGCTGAAATTGTCTCTAAAATTATGCTGATGGACATTATGGAGCGTAATCAAGAAGAAGAAACGACCGATCAAGTAAGCTTAATGACCTTACATGCGGCAAAAGGCTTAGAGTTCCCGCATGTGTTTCTCATTGGCATAGAAGAAAATATCCTGCCTCATCAAAGCAGTATAGAAGCCGATAATATTGAAGAAGAAAGGCGCTTAGCCTATGTAGGTATTACTCGTGCACAGCGCACCTGTACCTTTAGTTACTGCACGCATCGCAAACGCTACGGTGAAATTGCTGAGTGTGAACCTAGTCGATTTTTAAATGAATTGCCAGCCGATGATTTGGAATGGGTTAATAAAAAACAACTCACGCCAGAAGTCATTAAAGAGCGAGGCAAGGCCAATCTGGCCAATTTAAAAACGATGTTATCTTAATGATTGATATGACTCTGTGAATAAACTTGTAGGGGCGTATTGCATACGCCCTTTTAGATAGGCTCTCGCAATCATCAATTTATAATCTTGAATGTTGAATAGATGGGCGTATGCAATACGCCCCTACCGATTATAATCAACTACATGCTGATTTTAGGAGTCAAAACTCATGAGTTTTGCTTCCACCGAGAGCTACCAAAACACATATTACATGTGTCGGGTTAGCGATAGCCTAACCCGACATGATGTACCGATCATCACCACAATATTATGATTCCTGCTAGCAACTTAGGTAGCACAAATGCTAAGCTTCGGCTTACGCCCTGAGCCTGAGTTCAGGATAGTCTAATTCCCCTAAAGCTGAATGTTATGTATGCTAAAAACATCTGAAAATACCCTAGATCCAGCCAACTGGACTAGTTTTCGTCAACAAGGCCATGATATGCTCGATGGTATGTTTGATTACCTTGAGCAATTACGTGAACAACCTGTTTGGCAAAGCTTATCAACTGAACAGCGTGAGGTTTTTCAAAAACCTTTATCCACTCAGGCTAGCGACCTTACTGAAGTCTATACTAACTTCATGGAAACTATAGTGCCCTATGCGGTAGGTAATACTCATCCAGGTTTTATGGGTTGGGTACACGGAGGTGGAACGCCAGTAGGTATGTTGGCAGAAATGTTGGCGGCAGGTCTTAATGCTAATGTGGGTGGACGAGATCAAGCGCCAATTGAACTTGAAAAACAACTACTACGCTGGGTTATTTCGTTATTTTCTTTTCCAGAAACAGCAAGCGGACTATTTGTGACCGGTACTTCTATGGCTAATTTTATTAGCGTATTAGTTGCTCGTACCGCCTGCTTAGGAAAAGCTATCCGAAAACAAGGCTTAGGCAATTCAGAGCAACAGTTAGTCGCTTATACCTCGTCTAGTGCCCATATTAGCATTGCCCAAGCTATGGACATGGCAGGTATAGGCAGTGATGCTTTACGGTTGATTCCAACTAATGAAAATTACCAAATGGATATGATCGCCTTAGCTCAGGCCATTAGTGCTGATAAAAAAGCGGGGCTTACACCTTTCTTTATAGCCGCAACAGTAGGTAGTGTTGATGTGGGTGCTATTGATCCTTTGTCAGCCATTGCAGACCTAGCAAGTTTAGAAAATCTTTGGTTTCACGTTGATGGTGCTTACGGTGCTTTGGCGATATTAGCGCCTGAATTAGCTCCGCGCTTGCAAGGCATAGAGCGAGCCGATTCTATCGCTTTTGATTTTCATAAATGGGGGCAGGTGCCTTATGATGCGGGCTTTATATTGGTCAGAAATGGTGACTATCAATTAGATACTTTTGCATCGCCAGCGTCTTATTTAAGTCGAGAAGCGCGTGGCTTATCGGCCGGATCACCTTGGCCATGTGACTTAGGTCCTGATCTATCTCGAGGCTTTAGAGCACTTAAAACTTGGTTTACCCTAAAAGTTTATGGTCAAGAAAAGCTAGGACAGGTCATTGCAAATACCTGTGTTTTAGCGCAAATCCTAAAACAGCGTATAGAGCAGCATCCACAACTAGAGCTCTTAGCCCCTGTAGAGCTTAATATCGTTTGCTTTCGCTATCGCTGCGAAAATCCTAATCCTATTAACGCAGAAATTGTCATTGCCTTGCAAGAATCGGGCATTGTGGCACCTTCAACCACCACGCTACATGGGCAGTTTGCGATTCGTGCGGCTATTTTTAATCATCGAACTACCGTGAGTGATATTGATGCCTTGGTTGAGGCTACGGTAAGTTTTGGTAAAGGTTTGATAGTATCTGGTTAGCAAATTTTAAGCATCGTAGGGGCGTATTGCATACGCCCTTTTAAAAAGGTTCTCGCAATCATCAATTTATAATCTTGAATGTTAAATAGATGGGCGTATTCAATACGCCCCTACGAGCCATCAGTCAGGTTAGCGATAGCGACCTCATTTACGCCAGTTCGTAAATAGTATTGCCTCGTAGCTTAAAAAGATCTGCAGCATGAAGTAAGCTTTCTGAATGTCCTGAGAACAACAGACCATGGGGTTCTAGCATAGGCACAAAACGTTTTAGGATTTTATATTGAGTGTCTTTGTCGAAATAGATCATCACATTGCGGCAAAAAATAGCATCGAATGGTCCTTCGATAGGCCATTGTTCATCGAGTAAATTCAGGGTCTGAAAACTAATTATATCTCGTAATTCCTTACGTATCTGAACTAAGCCGCTGTTTTTACCTGCACCTTTTAAAAAGAAACGTTTGAGGGTTTCCTTGGGTATCTTCTCTACGCGTTCTAATGAATAAACGCCGGCTCTAGCTTTAGCCAATACATTGGTATCTATATCGGTGGCAATAATTTCTACAGGAGGTGTGTAGCTTTCAAAAGCATCGATTAGGGTCATTGCTATGGTGTAAGGTTCCTCGCCCGTAGAAGCTGCTGAGCACCATAAGCGAAATGGTTTTTTTTCTAAAGCTAAGACATGGTCGTGTAGTAAAGGGAAGTGATGAGGTTCGCGAAAAAATGAAGTCAGGTTGGTGGTTAGTGAATTTATAAACGCTTCCCACTCATTGCCTTGGTCTTTTTCGACGAGTTCCAGATATTCTTGGAATGATGAGATGCCGGTGGCACGCAATCGACGGCTTAGTCGGCTATAGACCATGATCTTTTTGCTATTGTTGAGTTTAATGCCGCTATGTTGATAAAGCAGGGTACGCACACGCTCAAATTCAGCTTGAGTAAATACGTATTGCGTTTGCTCTGGGTCTATACTCATATCAACATTAATATCTAGGTTAAATTTGTTCTGTGGCTAGCTTATTGAATCGTTACAGAATTGTGACATTAATTCTAGCAAAGCAATAGCTATTATGGAATTTGAATATTCTTTTTTTTCATGAGGTTATTTAGTATAATCAAAGCTCCCTCGATAAATTGCCTATCAATATGGACTTAAATTACCGTTTAGAAGCAACCATTGAAGCCTTGCAAAAAGAGACAGAAATTTATCTCAAAGACTCACTCAAATTACAAGTGGTTTCAAGTCAAAAAACAATCGAAACTTTAGAAACAATTGAAATGCGTGATATGACTGTCATTATCGTGCTGAATGGTGCTATTGGTTTTTCGATTGCTTTTAGTTTTAATCGTGCCCTAAGTGCGGAGATATTGAAAATCGAGATGTCTGCTTATGGACTCGCTATTAAAGAAAGTGAATATGTCTTGTATATTCAATCGGCCATTGCAGAAATGGTTAATATCATTATTGGCAGGTCTTGCACTCTGTTACAAGAAGAAGGCAAGTTAATCAATATTACTACGCCAATGGTCATCGAGAAGACCGGTAAATTGCATCGTCCAAAAGATGCCTCCTTTTCTCAATTAACTATCAAAACTAATTATGGTGAATTCGATGTCAATTGTATTGCGCCGTCAATAATTTTTGATAAAAACTCAGCTAATAATCTTCAAGGAGATAGATAAAGTTATGGCGTCATTGAATGTACTTGTTATAGATGATTCACCTATGACTATAAAAATAATGGAAGCAACCCTTGATCAGTTAGGTCATAAAGTCGTTGCTTCTGAGTTGAATGGCACAAATGCATTGGAAACTTATCGCGCTTTTAGTCCAGATTTAGTAACTATGGATATCGTTATGCCAGAAGTTGATGGTATTGAAGCGACCAAACGAATATTAGCAGAATTTCCTGATGCAAGAATTGTCATGGTTACTTCGCATGGTCAAGAAATGATAGTACAAGATGCCATGAACGCCGGTGCCCGGGGTTATGTTACCAAGCCTATAACTACAGATGCACTTGAGAAACAGATCAAGCTTGCGATGCAAAGCAACGACTAGTTGCTGGTAGGGGCGTATTGCATACGCCCTTTTAAAAAAGTTCCATTGCAATCATCAATTAATAATCTGGAGTTTTAGATTGATGGGCGTAAGCATTACGCCCCTACAGTTGTTGATAGTCGGTAGGGGCGTATTGCATACGCCCTTTTAAAAAAGCTCCATTGCAATCATCAATCTATAATTTGGTAGTTAAATTGATGGGCGTAAGCATTACGCCCTTACAATAGTAATCATTAATCTACTCTAAGAATGTTGCATGATACATAGCCGCAAACATTACACCTCTAAGTAATCCTTACGGAGCCCTTAGCAAAGCTTGCTTAGGGTTATTCCAATCGTTAACTCAAAACTGTAGACCTTTTTAAGTCTTCCTCTAACCCTCATGAGCCCTTAGCTAACCTTACCGAGTGCTCATGAGGTCTTGCTGAGGCTTTGGGTACTCTGCAGAATGCTCGGCTGGTTTTGGCGAGTATTCCTTAAAGCTTGCCGAACGCTCAGCACTGCTAGCTGAGCCTTCTTGAAGCTTGCGGAGCACTCGCAATCAGCTGATGAGAGTTTAGCAAGATTGCAAAAATACTAAGCAAGGTCTCATGAACACTCTGCAAGGTCTGAATAATCCTCAGCAAGATTGGAGTAACCCTTAGCAATGTTTGATTAATCTACAATAAGATCAATGTCATGCTTAGCAAGAGGCCGCTACAGTTGTAGGCCGGAATAAGACCATTCAAGCGTAGCGCGTGATGGCGTTTCCGGCGATTCGATCGATACGTCTGCCGGAAATGCTTTACTCGCTTACGAGACTGTGAAAGTATTCTTTTTATTCCCCCTCTTTAGCAAAGAGGGGTCAGGGGAGATTTGATCTATTAAAAAATTATTATTAAATATCAATAACCTATGGCTTAATAAAATCCCCCTCGATCCCCCTTTTACAAAGGG
>CAIZMK010000150.1 GCA_903934035.1 uncultured Methylococcaceae bacterium | reverse complement strand
TGGCCTTAGTTGAAGAACTCGGCGACTCTGTTATTTTCTACAAAGTGGGTATGGAGTTGTTTATGTCTGGAGATTATTTTGGATTTATCGAATGGCTCAAACAACACAACAAAAAAGTGTTTGTTGATTTAAAGTTTTTTGATGTACCTGCAACAGTAGGTCGAGCTATTAAAGCACTAAGCAGCAAAGGCGTTGATCTAGCCACTATTCATGGCAATGACGCGATTATGGAAGCGGCTGCTAAAGAAAAAGGTGATCTTAAAGTACTTGCAGTCACCGCTTTAACTAGCTTAGATCGTGGCGATTTAGATGATTTAGGCTTTCAATGTGATGTCCGAGACCTAGTCTTGTCTAGGGCAAAACGAGCACTGCAAATAGGTTGCGATGGCATAGTCTCTTCAGGGCTAGAAGTTGAAATGCTCAGAACAGAGCTAGATCATAAATTATTAGTTATTACCCCAGGTATACGCCCCGTTGATAATCGTGAAGAAGATGATCAAAAACGCGTTGTCAGTGTTGAAATGGCTATGCAAAATGGCGCGGATTATATCGTAGTTGGCAGACCCATTCGTGATGCTGAAGATCGCAAAGCCATGGCGGAAAAAATACAAAGCCAAATTCTTGCACAATTTGCAATTCAATGAGACTTTAAAAGCCAATGACTAAAGTAGAGCCTACTATCGCCTTTAGCCTTTAGCCTTTAGCCTTTAGCCCTTTTAACTTCCGCCCCAAAAGCTTTTACCCAACCTTATGATGCATTTTGACCCAGCCTTTACTTCCTCCTATGTAGTCGCTTTTATAATGGGCTTATTTAGCAGCATGCACTGTATTGGCATGTGTGGTTCTATCATAGGCACACTAACTTTAAGTTTAAGTCCCGAAATACGCAATCATAAAAAAAACTTACTGCCTTTCGTTTTTAATTATAATTTTGGCCGTATTACCAGTTATACAATAGCGGGTGCTTTAATGGGTGGAATAGAGCTATTACTAACTTCGCCTCTAGGCGAAGCACATGGTCATCGCCTTTTACAAATTATCTCTGCTGCCATCATGGCCTGTGCAGGCCTTTACATTGCAGGCTGGTTTCCTAGATTTGCCTATATTGAAAAAACGGGTATCTTCTTTTGGAAAAAAATTGAGCCTTATGGTCGTAAACTAATCCCTGTAAAAAATCTGACTAACGCTTATCTTTTTGGCATGGTTTGGGGCTGGTTACCTTGCGGCTTGGTCTACGCAGCCTTAGCTCTTGCGGCTACGACTGGCGATATCAGTAAAAGCGCACTAACAATGCTTGCCTTTGGCTTGGGAACTTTACCCGCTGTAATGGGCGTTGGCATAATGACACAAGCATTAACACGCTTATCCAAAATAACACGATTTAAACAAACAATAGGTTTGTTTATGATTATTCTGTCACTATTAGCGGGTTTACCCTGGCTTAACCCGATGGCTTATACGCACATGACTACTCACTGAGGAGGTTTATCATGAGTCATTTTAATTCAATCATCGGCCAATCTCCTGCATTAGAATCCTTAATTCGTAGCGCCAAAATGGTAGCGGCAACAGATGTCACCGTTTTATTACAAGGTGAAACCGGCACAGGCAAAGAAATCTTCGCTAATGCCATACAAAAAGCCAGTGCTCGCACAGACCAAGCATTCATTACGTTAAACTGCGCAGCTCTTCCAGAAAGCCTCATCGAATCAGAATTATTTGGCCATAAAAAAGGCTCTTTTACTGGCGCTACTGCAAGCACTCAAGGACTGTTTAAAGCGGCTGACGGCGGCACCTTATTTCTGGATGAAATTAATTCCTTACCCTACACTATTCAAGCTAAATTATTACGCTTTTTAGAATCCGGTGAATGCTTAGCTATTGGCGACACCAAACCTTATCACGTTGATGTACGCATTATTGCCGCAACAAACACTGATCTACTTAAATTAGTCACTGCAAAAGAATTTAGATCAGATTTATATTACCGACTCAATGTAGTGCCCTTAGAACTTCCCTCATTAAGCCAACGTAGCGATGACATCGAAGCACTCATTAGTCACTTTATGAACATGATGGCAAATACGCACGGCATGGATAGTACAAAATTCAGCAAAGCTGCTTTAAAGGTACTTAAAGCTTACCCTTGGCCCGGAAATATTCGAGAATTACGGAATTTATGCGAAAGGCTGAGCATACTGATGGCAGGAGAAACTATCGAACTTGAACATTTACCACAAGAGTATATTAACCCCTGTTCATCACCAAATATGCCATTGCTACTACCTGAAAGAGGCATAGAGCTAGACGCCTTAGAAGCTAATTTCATACATCAAGCCCTTAATAGAACTAAAGGTAATCGTAGCAAGACCGCTAAACTATTAGGACTAACTAGAGATACTCTTATATATCGCATGCAAAAGCATGGTTTTCATTGATCTTTGTTTACTTAAATCAGATGTAGACCGAAATAAGACTTTTCGAGCGTAAGCGATTGAGCGTTTCCGGCAATCACATCGATTCTGTGCCGGAAACCTTACCACGCGCTACGCTTGGGTGGCCTTATTCCGGCCTACTAGGCTATAGATTGCAGCTTAGTGTTGTTGGAGTCAAAACTCATGAGTTTTGACTCCGTACATGCGAAACGGAGTTTGTAACCCTGTTCCTAACGTTTTACGTATCGAAAATATTCGAACATTTAAACCCCGACCGGCATCGTTATCCAGCCTTCGAATACTTACATTTTATGACAATAATTTTGCCCGCTTCATTACTTGACGTAAATCAGGCAGTGTTTGTTTGATATATTTCTCATCTAACATTGGATATTTTCTTCTTATCAGATAAGTAACTTCATCAAAATGATGTTTTTTAATATCAAAGTCTATCGCCTGACATCGACTTAAAATGGCTGAAGTCAATGTCTTGTTGAGCGGTCTTTCTCTGGTGGTATTGACGATTAATATAAATAAGGCATTAAGTTCTTTTGAAACTTTTTCCAAACTTACTTTATAAGCATCTTGTCTTTTCTCTGATAAGTTATGAAATTCATCAATAATAAAACAACGATCCCACGCTCTGTTATCATTTGAATGAGGATTATTTTCTGCATCTTCATCTAAAACAATATTACCTGTTTCTTTGATGGTATTAAGAATATTGGCTGCTGATGTCCTATCAAATAAATGACTGTTTGCATCAAATACCGAGACTTCTTTTGCAACTTTATGTGCATAGTATTCAGAAAATGTAGTTTTTCCACATCCTGGTAAGCCATGAAAACATAACACACCACCGAGCTTGTGTGATTTTTCTATTATAAATTCAAGTTTATTTTTTAATTCTGCATGGAATATAAACTGCTCCATTAATTTGCCTCTGCTCTTAAACTGATGTTTTTATAAAACTAAGATTTGTAAGTTTACCGTTTTAAAGCCAAGATTCCAATGCTTATGCTTAGTGTATTTATAAGGCTTAGTGATTTTGTCGGGTTACGCTATCGCTTACCCGAGCTTAACTATTAACAGAAAAGCCGAACAGGAAACAATAAAATAATGATTACTGAAAACCTTAGGGATAGGTCGCGACCTGTCCTTGCAAAATACTATTACGATGATAACAAATTTATCTTTAGTTCAGCATTCACTGAAAGTACTTTATAATCAATATACCAAATCTATATAAGCTTACTAGAAGGTTTATCTATGAAAAAACACCATCAGCTCTTTAAGGCTTTATTTGTAAGCTATTTTGTTATGCTCTGTATCAATACAAGTTTTGCGGATGAGCAGCAATACTACAATCAAACACCAAGCTATAATCAAATAGAGCAAAGAAACTACGATCAACAACAAAGATATTACGACCAACAGCAGCAAAGTTTTAATCAACACCCCTCTTATGATGTACAGCAGCCTCAAAATCAAATGATGGCGCCTAACGCACCACCAGCGCCACTACAAGAAATGATAACGCCAGCGCCTGCTCCTGGACTTGCTTGGATGCCTGGTTATTGGGGATGGCAAAATCGCTGGATATGGATACCAGGACAATGGGTACAACCACCCAGACCTAATGCTGAATGGAGGGAACACCGTTGGCGACACCATGAAGATGACGAACGTTACCGTATGGAACCGGGTGAATGGCGTTAATATTGAAATTAATCCTAGCGTTATAAATTCACAGCCTAACCCTAACTGCCATTAAGTTGAAGACTGAAATAAGCAAATCATCTACTCGTGCAAGGGTAACGGGGTTGCGCCCGCTAAATCTCTCACACCACCGGTTATGCGGGTTTTCACAACTGCAGCTAAATTCTTAAACTTATGTTGTTGAGATATATGATTACAAATTAGCCTAAACACCTTAGGGAACCGTTATTCAATACAGCGTGAATAATACAACTTCGGGCTATACTCTACCTTGGGCGAGGCAAAATAAAAAGCTTAGCTATGGGCTTACCGAAGTGATGATATACAGAGGGTGTCGCGAATCATTGTCTTTGACTATTGAGACGACCAAGATGACTTACAGTGTCGACGCTTTATAAGTGACTACGATGGTCATCTGAGAGCGGATATTAATTAATTATAGTAATTACAAGGATCAAACATATATATGACAACTCTTCCATGTTCATTCTCAGCCTGGTAATAACGATCTAAATTAGAGCCTTTGAAGATATAACGAAATACTTCTGAGCTCAATTTGTTAGGGACATTGATATTGCCTTCTTTTTTTCCCGAAAAAGAATTACATACATTGGCTGAAAAAACATTACACATTTCACAACAAACATCTAATATCTCATCTTCAGATAAATCACTGGCATCTAGTCCATACATAGAGACTGAAAGATTAACTGCATGTGATTTTGAAATCTCTAGGGCGACTGCCGCTATAGGTTCGCCTTCAGAAAAAACGACAGGGATACCAAAATGGTAGCTATTGTCGTCAGGGTTAATTTCTCCGTTAATTACTTTAAATTCTATCGGATTATTTGATAAAACAGACCACGATCTATTAATTTTACTTATTACATTAGCTTGATCAATATCAATCATCATTTAGCCTGTTCTATAAATTAAATAGCTATGAATCAGTAAAAACTAGTGACTTTATGAACTTATAGCGTAACGATTGCCATAAAACATTCGCCAAACTCCGGATGGATTAACTTGAAGTCTTTACGATTAACGCCTAAATCAATGGTTGTACAAACTTTTTCTGGTAAGTGACTAACAACACCTTTTGATTTTATTTCTAAGATTTCTGGTTTTTTATTGTTCATTAAACTAGCAAAGATATCAGTTCCAGATTCAGACAAAAAATCAGTTGCAAACTTAGCTATATTAGAATCCACACCATCTTTTTTAGATAACTCTAAGACCTCATTGATTTTTAACTTATTTATTAAAGCGCCTAATAAATAAATACAGCGCTTATCTATAACACTGATAGCTCTAATAGTGCTACTAATAGGTGTGCCAAATAAAGCAATCAGATAGGTATCTTTAAACTCTGCAGAAGGCTTACTTTCAATTTCTTCAATTGAAATAGCCCCACCAAATTTTGCGCTTAGTACAGAGCTCAAACTATTATCAAAGAAATCTGAAGAGGTGTTATTTTTAGCTGGTAGTTTTTCTAAAACCTTTTTAATTGCACCTACTATTTCTTCTTCAGAACAAGGTTTGTTAAGAACAAACTCCGCACCAAAACGTTTAGCCTGTTCAAGATTTTTTTCAGAGGGTTCTGCAGTAATAAAGCCAACTCGAATATGATTCATGCCATTGGCATATATTTTTTTCAATAACTCTATACCTGTCATAATAGGCATATGCCAGTCGGTAATCACTAAATCAGGTTGCCAACTTCTAACTACCTCATAAGCTTCAAGGCCATCTGAAGCTGTTTTAATTTCCAGATCCGCAATACCACATTTTTCAATCGATTTTTTAATAATCATCTGGACAACGCGCGTGTCATCAGCAATTAATATTTTCATATAAGTAGTCCGTTGTGGCTGATATATTTAATGAGGTTGTTAGGTTGATTGTGTTACGCATCAAGATCGGCAAGATAAGCTTGTTCGATAAATGATTTTTCAGCGCTCATCATATTATGTCGATCCATAAATTCTTGATATTCTGTCTTTAGTTCGCTTAATTGCATTTTCATAGTATTGACTATAGCTTCATATTCTAAAGACTGCGCTTCATAACCCATTTGTACTGTTTCTAACTCTTTATTAAGGCGAATAATTTCTTGATTAGCCTTATCATCAATCATATCGTTGAAAATTGATGCTGTTATTTCATCTGAATCATCACTCTGATCATGACTACTTTGCTCTGTGAGAGCAGCATTTTTTGAAGAAGGTATTAACATTTCTGAAACAGCACTATTTGCTTTAGTGGTTGAATCAATAATGGTTTCGTATTGTTTGATCGTTAACTCAAGTTCGGATTTGAGTTTTTCTTCTAGTATAGAAGATACAGCTTTTACTTTCTCATTTTCACTTTTTTCAATGTAAAGTTCTTTTTCTAATCTAGCTATATGAGCATTTAAATTAACTTTATCTTTATTATTTTGCTCAATCATCATATCAAGCTTATTAATTAACTGCTCAATAGGCTGATTTAGATTTGTCGAATTTATGCTTGAAGTATTAGCGCTTGATCCCCCACCAATAAATTTATTGAAAAAATTACCAGATCGATTGCTTTTATTAGCATGAAGATCAGGAGTATTTAAACGCGACTCCTCTTTGATCATTGTTTCATTGGTATTGGACTCTTCGCCTGAAATTGCTTTAAATAATTGCTTGAGCTGATTCAACAATTGATCATCTGTTTTAGCTCTTTTTTCAGCGGCTCTTTTGCTATCTATTACATAAACCCAAACTATTAACCCTATGCAAAACAAAGTTAAAGCAAAGATGTAAATAAATAAGATCGGCATATAAGATGCGTCAATATTAAAATTCATAATAACTTTTGTATCAATTGAGGAGCTTAAAAAGCCCTAAACAGCGAGCAGAGTATAATAGACTAATAATCAACCTGCCTCAACCCGCTGTATAACTTTAAGCAACTTACTAGCATAGGCAGGATCTGTTGCATAACCGGCTTGTTGTAAGCCATGAGCAAAATCTTGCGCAGTTTGGCTATTAGCCAAGACATGCTTATAGCGAGGATTGTTAGCTAAAAAAGCTGCGTAATCTTGAAATGCTTCGGCATGAGAATCATAAGCACGAAACTTTGCTAATACTTTTTTAGGTTCACCATCAATATATTCGGTGGTTGTTACCTCAGCGACGGGGCCTTTCCAATCATTACCGGCTTTAATACCAAAGACATTATGACTAGAACTACCATCTGCCTTAGTAATTTCTCGCTTACCCCAACCACTTTCAATGGCGGCTTGCGCTAAAATAAAAGATGAAGGTATGCCAGTCATTTGCTCGGCTTGTTGGGCATGGCCTTGCATCTGGGTGGTAAAACTTTGCGCTGAACTGGATGCCGTATTATGAATTTTTGCCGAATAAATTAATTCTTCTAAACGATCAACGACACTATGATTAAAATGTGCTGGTGTTGTAGGTGATTTATGTATTGCACTAGCTGCTGGAAATAAATGCGTTGACTCGGATGTAAATGACAATGGAACATATTGAGAGGATTTTACAGAGGATAAATTACCAGCCTCTTGTGAGGCTAAACTAGGATCAGCTTTAATTAATTGACCTACTAACATATCACCTAAGCCCATGCCCCTTTGCGCTAAATTTTGACTAAATTGCTGATCTAGCATAGAGGTATAAATAGGTTTTTCGTGACCCGTAAACAAGCCACCATCAGGTGTCGCGTCACGCATACTTTTCATCATCATGTTAATAAATAACACTTCGAATTGCTTAGCTGTTTCTTTTAATGCGCCCGGACTATTTTGTTTGGCCATGGTGCGTAATTTATTGACACCTTGAACATCAATTGCTAATTCATTAGAGCTATTATTAGAGGGCATACTACTTTTCATAGCTTAAATAACCTCAATATCCGCATGCAAAGCCCCGGCTGCTTTCATCGCCTGCAATATGACTAACAAGTCCTGCGGCGATACACCAACTTGATTTAATGAATCTACAACTTCAGATAATAGCACGCCTGCTTTAAGGGTCATCAATTTACCTTGCTTTAATGGCATAGGCTGAGTTACTAACGGTGTTTCAGTTATAACCACTGATACATCTCCATGTGAAACAGCACAGGCATCTAAGGTGACGGCCTTAGTCATTACAACAGAGCCTGTACGTTGGTTTAACACTACCTTCGGCAAAGCTGAATCAAAGGGGACATCTAAAACTTCTAAACGCCCTATAAAACTTACACGTTCATTTTGACTACCGGGAGCTTTAACTTTAATGACTCGCCCATTTTGTGCTTGAGCAATCCCAGCTCCATATTGATAATTAATAGCTTCTGCTATACGACCAGCAGCCGAAAAATCTGAATTTTTTAGCTCTAAGGTAATTGAATTAACATCCCCTAAAGGAGTATTAACGGCTCGCTCAATAGTCGCCCCATTCATTATCATAGTTGGCTTTGTAAACATACCAGTTACTGGCAACCCTACACTCACAGTTAAGGGTCCTTGAGCCATCGCATAAATTTGACCATCAGCTCCTTTTAAAGGGGTCATTAGCAAAGTGCCACCGCGCAAACTTTTTGCAGTCCCCATAGAAGACACCACAACATCAATAGTTTGGCCAATCTGAGCGAAGGCACCAATATTACCTGTAACCATAACAGCAGCAACATTTTTAGATTTTGGATTAGTACCAGGCGGTAAAAAAACACCCATTTGTTGCAAGGTGTTTAAAATACTTTGATTAGTAAATGGAGTTTGGTCGCCTGTACCACCTTCAAGACCAACCACTAGGCCATAACCCATTAATTGGTTTTCTCGTACGCCCTGTATATCGACTAAATCTTTAACTAGAACCGCATTGGCATTGCTTACATAACAAATGACGATAAGGAATAGCAGTAAATTCAAATACTTAGAAATCATAATATTAAAACAGCTGATAATATACGCCCAATTGATTTAACGAGTTCGGCTGGATCCATTTGACTGTTAGTGCGATATTCGACCCTCGCATCCGCTAATTGTGTAGAAGGGATGGTATTTCCAGCCAAAATGGTACTTGGAGCAACTACTCCCGAAATCCGTATAAATTCTGCTCCTTTATCCATACCAATTTGCTTTTCACCACTGACTAACAAATTACCATTCGGTAATACTTCAATAACTGTGACAGCAACACTACCGGTAAATTTATAATTAGCACTGCCGGCAGCTTGATCTTGCGAATTGATGGAGGCAGATTCAGAAGCCTGCATACCTTTAATATTCATACCCAACAAACTATTCAATTGAGCATTCACAGAACTGGCGTATTTATCAGAGACCTGATTGCTTTTATTAGCAGAAACAGTTTCGTTAATAGTAATGGTTAATACGTCACCCACACCTCTAGCGCGATAATCACCAAAAGCCGACCTATAAGTTGCGTCTTGGAAGATAGAACCATTTTGTGCTTTAGGGGCAACTACAGCAGCGCTAGCCGAAGTAGGATGCGGTACGATAGAGGTGGGCGCTATGGAACATGCGCTTAAAATCAAGCTTAACACGACCCATAAACAACGAAATAACATACTAAACATAATATTAATTATAACTGCGACAAAGTTTGCAGCATTTGATCGGACGTAGTGACCGCCTTACTGTTAATCTCGTACGATCGTTGCGCTTGTATCATATTAGTCATTTCTTCAACCACGCTGACGTTCGATGATTCCACATATTGCTGATTTAATGATCCTAAGCCATTAGTTGTTGGTTGGCTAATAATCGGCGCACCAGAGGCCGTAGTCTCAACAAAAAGATTTTCACCTTTAGCTTCTAAACCTGCTGGATTAATAAAGCTAGCTAGCTCTATGATACCCGCAACAGTGGTAGGTGCAGCACCGCCAGCTGCTGGCTCGGTATAACTGACCGTACCATCTTTTGCAATTGTCAAACTTTGCGCAGTTGCTGGAATAGTCATTGCAGGCTGTAATTGATAACCACTAGAAGTCACTAAATAACCCTGGCTATCGACTTGAAACTCACCATCACGTGTATAAGCTGTATTGCCATCAGGCATAAGTACTTGAAATAATCCATTACCCTGTATGGCGACATCTTTGTCATTCCCAGTTTGCTGAAGATTACCTTGAAGAAATAAGCGCTCTGCAGCTACAGCTTTGACTCCGGTACCCAACTGCAAACCAGAAGGTAATTGCGTAGACTGAGACGATTGCCCACCCGGTTGCCTAATATTTTGATAGAGCAAATCTTCAAAAACTGCGCGTGAACGCTTAAAACCATTGGTATTAACGTTAGATAAATTATTGGTAATCACATCCAACTGGGTTTGCATAGCCTCTAAACCCGTTTTAGCAATCAAAAGTGAACGCATCATCTCTTATTCCTCATTATTAGTCATTAACTGATATTCATAAGCTGACTAGCCTTAGTCGCATTACTTTCAACATTTTTTAACAAACTCATATTCATTTCAAACTGCCGCCCTAGGCCGATCATTTTAACCATGGCTTCGACTACATTGACGTTACTATTTTCTAATGATCCACCTAATGCACTAACAGCAGGATCCACAGCAGATGAACTACCATCTTTAGTACGAAATAAACCATCATCACTACGCTTTATGGTATCCGCAGGTGGATTAACCAACTTTATTTGCCCTATCATTTCCATAGTAACCGGGATAACACCGGGGATTTCTTGAGAAATAGTACCATCTTTACCGATCATTAAATTTGTATTATAAGGAATAGAAATCGGCCCACCATCACTTAATACCAAATCACCTGCTTGAGTTTGCAACATACCATTTTGGTTAATTTTTAAAGATCCATTACGGGTATACGCTTCCTTACCATCAGTTCCTTGAACCGCTATCCAGCCACTACCATCGATCGCCATATCTAATTGACGACCTGTTTGTGCTATAGCTCCTTGTGCAAAATTTGCGCCCGAAGTCTCATCAACCACTTGAGTTCTAGTCGCCAAGCCTTTCCCCTCAACTGGCACCGCACGAAAGCTATCTAATTGTGCACGAAAGCCTGTAGTGGCAGCATTAGCCATATTATGAGATACCGTAGCTTGCTGCTCCATAACTTGCTTGGCACCGGTCATAGCGGTATATATCAAACGATCCATAATAAATCTCTGGTTTTATGGGGTGATTAACGACCCATTTGTACAATAGACTGCAATGCTTCACTTTCTGTATTTACAACTTGAGATATTGATTGAAAAGCACGTTGTGCTGATAACAAATCAATCATAGCCGTCGTTATATTAACATTCGAGCCTTCAGTCGCATTAGCTTGTAAAGTTCCTGCTCCTTTGGAACCTACTGGCGTCGCAGTAGGCGCGCCCGATTGTTTAGTTTCTACCCATTGGTTGGCATTAATTTGCTCTAAGCCGCTTTGGTTTTGAAACATATAGAGATCTAATGTACGAGCTAAAGGCTTAGGTTTATTTAGACCAGCAGCATCATAGGTAGGAATAATCGTACCATCTGAACCAATCTCTACACCTACCATGGTGCCAGACTGATTACCATTTACCTTATTGTCCGCAGAAAAAGAAGTCGAATATTGGGTTGGATTATCTAAGGTATAACTAACACCTGGTGCAGCAGAAAATGCTGAAGTAATCAGAGGATTACCTTGGGCATCTGTGGATTGCGAAATGGGTGTCTGAATAGCTGTACCAGCTGAATCTGTCGACCAAGCCGAGGCCGATGCCAATTGTCCATTAGCAGCGAAGTTTAAGGTAAGATCTTTGCTAGGCGTTGAAGCATTAGTGTTATTAGCGCTATAAACATCCCAAGAGGTTGCAGAAGTTTTTACAAAATAACTAGTAATCGTTGAGGCCCCACCTTTGGAATCATAAATAGTGCTTTGAGATCTATAATTATAAGTCGAAGAATCAGTTGAACTAAAGCTTGAGGTTGATGGTATAACGCTGGCTGATGAATCCAGATTAAGATCAATTGAGCCTGTGGAGCTAGCTTCAGCAGGATTGGTTGCTGGAATCTTGATAGGCCCTTCATTGTTACCCTGCATCCCCATCACATAATTACCAGCCTTATCCGTTAAATAGCCATTAGCATTTATCGAAAACTGACCGTCACGTGTATAAACTGGCGGCCCACTCTTTATAGGAGGAGCGCCTGGATTAGTAGGATCATTCATAGGCATGACTTTAAAAAAACCATTACCTTTAATAGCAACATCTAAAGGTTTGTTTAATTCAACATTAATGGATCCTTGAGTGAAATTTTGAGTTGTAGCAGAGCCAATTGATTGACCTAAAATATCTTGAAAAGTAGAGCTTTTAAATCCGACTGTATTGGAATTTGCGATATTATTACCTAACACCTGTAGATTTGCATAAGCTGCTGCTATGGCTGCTGTATCTATTTTCATCGTCATAATAATTTCCTTAGATGTTAATTGGTTACTTCATAAATATCTGACAAAGCTATATTTGCAGTTGTATTGTTAGCTGATGTTACATTCAAGCTAGTAAGTCCACCTGCCATAGCGACATTTTTAACGGTTGCCACTTCCAAAGGATTAATAGCGCTACTAGGAACTGATGCTCCCGCGTTTGTTGCGGTCACTGTAAAAGTATAAGGTGGATTGTTTGCAGGCGTACCCATATTTGTGGTGCCATCCCAGCTTAAGCTTTGCAAGCCAGCCGCTTGTGAGCCCAAATCTTGGGTATTAATTACCTTGCCAGCACTATCTAGAATATTCACTTGCACATCGGTTGCTGCTTGATCTAATTGCAAACCCATCTGGGCACTGCCATTAGACAAATGTATATTATTGCCCGGTACTAAAACATTATGTCCAATGAGCGAGGCCGCTTGTAAAGCACTCGTACTTTGGCTGTTTCCTGCCATAGCTGACAAAGTGGTATTCAACTGATTTATACCATTAACCATATTTAATTGGGACATTTGTGCCGTCATATCGGAGGACGTCATCGGCTTAGTTGGATCTTGGTTTTGTATCTGGGCAACCAACAACTGCATGAAGCTATCTTGGGTTTGCGCAGCATTGGTTGATAAAACATTATTACTAGAACTACTAGCAGAACTTGCTGCTAACGGGTTAGCTGTAACACTGGTAATGCTACTCATAATAAAAACTCCTTAAAGATCACAATTGTATTGGTTACTGACCTAAGGTCAGGGTTTTCATTAATAAGGTCTTTGCAGCATTCATGGTATCAATATTGTTTTGATACGATCTTGACGCTGACAACATATTAACCATTTCTTCGGTCACATTCACATTAGGCGTTGCAACATATCCATTAGCATCGGCATTAGGATGACCGGGTGAATAAACCATTTTGGCTGGTGATTGATCTTCAATGACTTTTGATACTTTAACGCCCGCATCTTTGCTACCGCTAATAGGAACCGTCATAAATTCAACTTGCTTGGCTTTATAAGCCTGGCCATTGGGACCTGTCGTACTATCAGCGTTTGCCAAATTACTCGCCACGGTATTTAAACGCTGGCTTTGTGCTGACATACCTGAGCCAGCAATATTAAATATATTCAATAAAGACATAATAATTACCCCTGTAATACAGCTAATAAACCCTTAATTTCATTTTGTGTAAAATTAACATCGGCTTCGTAATGCATAGAATTTTCGACAAAATTATTTCGTTCAACATCCATATCTACGGTATTTCCATCTAAGTTATTTTGTGTAGGTTTACGCATAAAAGTGTTAGGTAATTGGGCACTGAGCTCAGCAGAAAGATGCCCTGAATTGGTTTGGGCTAGCGCTACTTGGTTTGCAGTCCGGCCTTGTGATAAGGCAGATTGCATGGCTTTACCAAAATCCAAGTCTTTTGCTTTATAATTAGGTGTGTCAGCATTAGCAATATTCGATGCTAATAATTGTTGACGCTGCCCCCGTAGCCTTAATGCGTTCTCATGAAACGCAAATACCTCATCTAATTTTCCCGCCATGACGAAACCCTTCTAATCGTAACCTTGTAAAACCATGCCCCGACAACCTGAGTTAACGGAATTTTCATGAATTCCACTATATCAAATATTTGCATACACCAAGAGACGAGAACTAGCCATAAATGCCTTTTATTTGATCTTTAGACTGTAACTGTAAAATGTTCCCTCATTAAGAGTCTGCTATACTTAATTTAAATTCTAATTCAATGATTCAAATGCATTATGAAACCATACCGCCATATGATCTTTGTTGCCCTGACTGGTTTATTAAGTTTTTCTGTTTGCGGCTCAGAACCAGAACCTAATTATCAAGATCTCGAACTACTCCGCAGTCAGGCGCTTGCTTTTATTCAACATTTGCCAGGCCTTAGTACAAACTCACATCTATCGGTTGGAAATATTGATCCCCGCTTAAAACTGACTCCTTGTACAAATATCGACTTTACATTACCCAATAACAGCAATCAACGCGGCAACATTCGCTTAGGTGTGCGTTGTTTAGCACCCCAACCTTGGTCTTTGTTTGTTAGTGCCAGCGTCTTAGAATCTAAAACATATTTAATTACCCGTACTGCTCTAGACAAAAATCATGCAATTGATAAACAAGACATTATAGCTACAGAAGTTTTTCAAACCCATACTCCACCGGGCGCCATCAGCGATCCTCATCTAATTCTAGGCCATATTTTAGCGCATCCTCTTTTAGCTGGAAGCTCAATACGAATGACCGACCTACTTCCTGAGCCAAGTTTAACTAGAGGTCAAACTGTTAAAATAGTTAGCAAAGGTAATGGCTTTCAAATAACGCGTACTGGTAAGTTATTAAACAACACTAATTCTGGCCAAAAAGCACAAGCTAGAACATCAAGCAATCAAGTCATCACTGGAACCGCACGCTCTGGTGGCATTATTGAAATGCCAGCACATTAAGCTTCTTATCCAATCATTTCAATAATCTTATGGCTATATTTATGATGTCGATCGTAATGTAGGAACAGGTCGCGGCCTGTCACTACGGTGTGAAATGTAACGATAATGCGACTTGTAATGGCATAGATACCTATAAGGTAGATAGGGTCACTACACCTTAAGAGCTGTTATCTTAAAGAAGAGCCGTTAAATTCACCTATTGAAACGTGGCGAATAAATCCCCCCCCTACAAGGTGATAAAAGCCATAGAATGAGCTGAACAATAGTGAAGCGCATCCTAATTAACAATGAGGATTAATTTTTAATCAAACGATTCGGGTAATTATTGACTCAATGCCTTTATTTCTTCTACAGTAACTTTGCCATCTTTATTTGCATCCAATTTCTCAAAATGTTCCTTAATGCGCGAAGCATTCCCTGCTTCTGCTTCGGCCATAGACACACCACCATCTTTATTAGTATCTAATTCCTTAACACGATTGGTAATATCAAACAGTGTAAATGCATTTGCATTAGCTGTTAACCAACATAAAGCAAGACATAATAAGATTTTTGCAGTTAATTTCATAAGAGTTTTCCTATTTATTGAATGTTATAAGGAGGTTTTATAAGTCCTTTTATCATAAGCATTAATAGCTTAACTTTATAGCAGATAGTTTAATAATTCTGGGAACGCTGAGCCCTAGCTCGGCAAAGTACAATTCGGTTGGTTACTTGCTAATAAAGATCAAGCCGAACTGGGACTCAACGTTCCCAGAAAGTTATTTAGTCATTCTTAAATAAGATCGTAGCTTTAAAATTAAGCTACAGTAAATCAAATGAGCATAGACTCAACAAAACCAGTGATATTTATTATTCACGGGACCATAAAGGCTTAGCTGATATAATTTACATGACAAAAAACAACGCTAATGAGACTGTGAAAGTATTATGACTTTAGCTTCCCCCTTCGTAAAAGGGGGATCGATGGGGATTTTATTAAGTCATAGGTTATTGATATTTAATAATAATTTTTTAATAAATCAAATCTCCCCTGACCCCTCTTTGCTAAAGAGGGGAATAAAAAGAATACTTTCACAGTCTCTAATGCACTTTAACAACCTTATAACTTACGAAAAGACCCCAAATAAATATTTTGGTACTTAAAAAGATATTCTTCTTTCTTAGCCTTAAAGAACTATTGCCGGATACTCTTTACACTTGCTAAGGTTGATTAAAAGACACGCACCCTAAATCTACTATCGTTAATGAACACTAAAATCCCTTTTATAGCTATACCTTTCTTGCTTTCAGCCTGTGGTTCTGGTGGAGTATTCACAAAAGTCGGGCCTGATTACAGCCCTGACCCACTAACAACACCAACAAGTTGGTACAGCTCACAACCTGATTATCAAGCACAAAAACTTGCACATCATGGTAATCAAGCTGAATTAATGCACTGGTGGAAAAGCTTTCAGGATCCCGTGCTGATTCGTTTTTTAAATGCTGCAGAAAATGTGAATGCTACTCTGGCCGATGCTAAAGCACGTATAGAGGAAGCCAGAGCCAATGTAATTAGTGCTGATGGAGCTGCGATGCCCACTATTGATTTTTCTCAAGGTGTTAAACGCTCCTCATCTTCCTTTGGTGGCGCACCCTTTATGTGGAACCAGTATTCGGCCGGACTTCAATCCAGCTGGGAAGTTGATTTATTTGGAGGCTTAGCCCGCCAGCAAGAAGCTGCTCGCAGTCAATTAGAATCCAGAAGCGCTGCCTGGCATGATGCCAGAGTCGCTGTAGCAGTAGAAGTTGCCGATGCCTATTTAGCCTATCGCTATTCAGAAGCTCAGAAACAAATAGTGCTAGCTGATACAAACTCAAGAATTGAATCTTCACGCTTAACAACCATCGCTGCTGAACACGGCTTTCAATCGCGTATCGAAGTCGCTTTAGCAACTGCCAGTGCAGCCGAAGGTCAAAAAGCATTTTTGCAACAAACAGCCCAGAGTGAACGTGCCATCAAAAGTTTAGTCGCCATGACGGCTATTAAAGAAGTAGAACTACGCCAATTATTAAACCCTGAACCAAATCAGAACACTAAACTACCCCGCCCAGTTAAATTTACTATCGATTCATTACCCGCTGAAGTTTTATTACAAAGACCCGATGTAGCATCTGCTGAGCGCGATGTCGCTGAGGCGAGTGCTAATATTGGTGTACAACGCGCCAAACAGTTTCCAAAATTAAGTTTATCAGGAACAATTACACCTACTTTACAAAACATCAATGGCGGAGCGCTATTGCTAGCACAAACTTGGGCGATAGGACCTACACTTAGCTTGCCGCTGTTTGATTCAGGTAAACGCGCTGCCGATGTAGAGGCTGCTAAAGCCAAATACCAAGCTGCTAGCAGTCGATTTCACAGTAAAGTTCGCATCGCTGTCAAAGAAGTCGAAGATGCCTTAGTTCGCTTGAATAGTACTGACAAAATCTTACCCGAAGCACAACTTGTCATTCAGGGTTACTCTACTCATTTTCAGGCAGTACAAACCTTATACCAAAATGGTTTAGCTAATTTACTGAATGTAGAAGAAGCACGACGACTTAAATTGGCAGCCGAATTAACAGCCACAGAACTAGAACAAGAACAAGTCAGCGCTTGGCTTGCGCTATATCGCGCGGCTGGTGGCAATTGGTCAGAAGATCACAACAATGACTTTAAGTGAAGCGAAGTAGCAGCCTAATCAAAATACGACAAACTAACTATCGTATATTTATTTATACTAGGTGATTGATGCATATCATCTCTTATCAAAACCACTGTGTGGATCGCACAAAGATAACCCACATTAATTCACATAGCGCCAACCTAATGACACAAATAATAAAGGTAAATCATGACTAAAAGGAATACTGGAATACTCATACTGGCTTCAGTATTAATCATAGGTACAGCAATAGCCTTTAGTCATAGCCATGAACCCAATCCTGTAGCTAGCACTCCTGCCGCTAACCCTGCACTCAGCGTATCTGTGACTCAAGCAAGTACTGATAATATTCCAATCAGTTTGACTGCTAACGGTTCTATCGCCGCATGGCAAGAAGCGATTATCGGCGCTGAAATTGGTGAATTACGTTTAAACGAAGTCAATGCTCAAGTCGGTGAAAAAGTAAAAAAATCTCAAGTATTAGCGACCTTTGCTAATGACAGTGTTTTAATCGATATAGCCCATAGTAGAGCAGCCTTACTTGAAGCTGAAGCCAATTATAGAGAGGCTCAAATTAATGCAGAACGAGCAGATAAAGCCTCAGATTCAGGTGCATTAAGCTCTCAGCAAATCAATCAATATCAAACCTTGTCCAAGACCACACAAGCAAAGGTAGAATTAGCTAAAGCCCAGCTTAATGGGCATTTATTGCGTTTAAAATACACGCAGGTATTAGCAAGCGATGACGGTATTATCTCTTCAAGTACAGCTACTTTGGGTGCTGTAGCGACTAAAGGCCAAGAGCTGTTTCGTTTAATACGACAAAATCGCCTTGAATGGCGTGCTGAAGTGACTGCCGCAGAAATGTCTCAACTTAAACTTGGTATTAAGGTGACCATTGAGGTAGCTAATGTGGGTCATGTTGAAGGCACGATTCGCAATATCGCCCCCATTTTAAACTTACAAAATCGAAATGGTCTGGTTTACGTAGATATACCCAATGCTAGTAATAGTGGTTTACATGGGGGTATGTTTGCTCGTGGTGAATTTCATTTAAACACCTCTACTGGCCTCACCGTTCCACAAGAATCTTTATCTATGCGCGACGGCTTTAGTTATCTGTTTTTGTTAACAGATCAAACAGAAGACCGAGGCCATGTTAAGCAAGTTAAAGTGCAGCTAGGAAGACGCTATGGCAACCGACTAGAAATCTTATCGGGCATTACAGCTCAAGATCGTCTGGTAGCTGGCGGTGCAGCATTTTTAACAGATGGTGATTTGGTTAGAGTGGTTGCTGAATGAACATCTCAACCTGGTGCATCCGAAATCCTATTCCGGCTGTCATGCTTTTTGTCATGCTCAGCTTTGGTGGCTTAATCAGCTTCAATGCCATGAAGATTCAGAACTTTCCTGATCTTGATCTACCCACTATTTCTGTAACTGCTTCTTTACCTGGTGCTTCACCCTCTCAATTAGAAACAGAAGTTGCCCGGAAAATAGAAAATGCCATTGCCACTCTGCAAGGCTTAAAACACATTACATCCAAAGTCCAAGATGGCAATGTCACCATTACTAGTGAGTTTCGCCTAGAAAAACCTGTACAAGAAGCCTTAGATGATGTGCGTTCCGCGGTTTCAAAAGTCCGGACTGATTTACCCACTGATTTACGTGATCCTATCGTGACTAAACTGGATTTAGCATCGGCTCCAATTTTGGCCATCACCGTCAGCTCTACTCATCGAGATGATGAAGCTCTGTCTTGGTTTGTAGATGACGTTGTCACTAAGAAATTACTAACGTTACGCGGCGTGGGCGCCATTAATCGTGTTGGTGGTGTTACACGAGAAATAACCATCTCCTTAGACCCTATTAAACTCCAAGCTTTGGGAGCAACGGCTGCTGATATTTCACGGCAACTTCGGGCAATACAGCGTGAAAGTGCTGGCGGCAGAATGAATTTAGGCGCTGGCGAACAACCTGTTCGCACCTTAGCAAGCGTTGCTAATGTTACAGAAATACGCTCCATGCAACTGTCATTAGCTGATGGTCGCCATATCCAACTTGACCAAGTCGCCAAAGTCGAGGACTCGGTTTCTGAGCCACGTGCTTTAGCTTTATTAAACGGCAAGGCTGTAGTCGGCTTTGAAGTTACTCGTAGTCGTGGAGCTAGTGAAGTTGAAGTCGGTGCCGGCGTACAAAAAGTATTAACTGAATTGCGACTTGCTAATCCCGATTTAGAATTTACGGAAGCCTTCAACTTTGTTACTCCAGTAAAAGAAGAGTTTCAGGGTTCCATGACCATGCTTTTTGAAGGGGCACTGCTGGCAATATTAGTGGTCTGGCTATTTCTACGAGATTGGCGCGCCACTTTTGTTTCAGCCGTTGCCTTGCCGCTCTCGGTTATTCCAGCCTTTATCGGTATGGACTATTTAGGATTTTCTCTAAATGTTGTCACTCTGTTAGCACTATCTTTGGTTATTGGTATCTTGGTTGATGATGCGATTGTAGAAGTTGAGAATATTGTAAGACATTTGAGAATGGGCAAAACGCCCCTACAAGCAGCAAAAGAAGCGGCAGATGAAATTGGCTTAGCCGTAATAGCTACAACACTTGCTCTAGTCGCTGTGTTTCTTCCTACTGCCTTTATGAGTGGCATTGCGGGTCGATTTTTTAAACAATTCGGGTGGACTGCCGCATTAGCAGTAATGGCATCCTTAGTGGTTGCCAGAATGCTGACACCGATGATGGCGGCATATCTGTTAAAAGCTCGCCCCCATGAACAAGTCAAAGATGGCGTGCTTATGCAACACTATATGCATCTTGCGACTAGATGTTTGCAGCATAGATTTCTTACCATTTGTGCCGCGAGCGCATTTTTTATCGGCTCACTATGTTTAATTCCATTGTTACCTACCGGCTTTATTCCACCAGATGACAATCCACAAACACAGGTCTTTGTTGAATTAGCTCCGGGCTCGAGTCTTACGCAAACTAAAGAAAGTGCAGAGGCTGCAAGAAAATGTCTTGCAGGTATCAAGTATGTCAATAGTATTTATACGACTATTGGCAGTGGATCGGCAGGTACTGATCCTATGGCAGGCGCACAAGGTACTGGCGAAGTACGCAAAGCCACTTTAACGATTACCTTGGCTAATCGGCAAGATAGACCCATACGAAAACAAGTCATAGAACAAGAGATTAGGGTAGCTCTACAAAAACTACCAGGAGTTAGAACTAAAGTAGGGCTAGGTAATTCGGGTGAAAAATTCGTCTTAGTGTTAAGTGGAGATGATGCTAAAGCCTTAATGACAGCCGCACGGAATCTTGAACTCGATCTTAGAAGCATTCCTGGCTTAGGTAGTATTGCCTCAAGTGCCGCATTGGTAAGACCAGAAATTGCAGTTAGACCTGACTTCGCCCGCGCTGCTGATTTAGGGGTAACAACTACGGCCTTAGCGGATACTCTGCGTATAGCAACCTTAGGGGATTACGATTGGTCTTTATCGAAGTTGGATTTAGCGCAACGCCAAGTGCCTATCGTTGTAAAACTTCAGGAAGCCAGTCGTCATGATTTAAGCGTATTAGAAAGGCTTACCGTGCCAACTTCAAAAGTTGGCACGGGCTCAGTGATGGTAGGTCAGGTTGCTAAGCTTGAATTATCCAGCGGCCCCGCAGTGATTGATCGCTACGACCGCTCGCGGAATATTAATTTTGAGATTGAACTTTCGGGAATGCCATTGGGTGATGTGACCGCAGCGGTAGAGAATTTAGCCAGCATTAAAAACTTACCTGCAGGTGTAAAGCGCATCAATATCGGTGACGCTGAAATGATGGGAGAACTGTTTGCCAGTTTCGGTCTAGCCATGCTCACGGGCGTATTATGTATTTTTATCGTATTGATTTTACTATTTAAAGACTTTATCCAACCTATTACCATATTAGCAGCACTACCCTTATCATTTGGTGGCGGCTTTGTTGCCCTGTTATTAACAGGCAAAGCCTTTTCGATGCCGTCATTAATTGGCTTAATCATGTTAATGGGCGTTGCCACCAAAAACTCTATCCTTTTGGTGGAATATGCCATTGTTGCCAGACGTGAACACGGTATGAATCGAATAGAAGCGCTATTAGATGCTTGTCACAAACGAGCCAGACCCATTGTAATGACGACCATCGCCATGGGAGTGGGCATGTTACCCATTGCGATGGGCTTGGGCAGCGCAGATTCATCATTCCGTAGCCCAATGGCGGTAGCAGTCATCGGCGGTTTAGTGACTTCAACCTTGCTTAGCTTATTAGTCATACCCGTTGTTTACACTTATTTAGATGATTTCAAGCAATGGTTTTTAAGGCATTGGAAAAGCAGCAGTAAGCAGGAATAAGGCATTGCTAGAGCGTCAGCGATTGAGCGTTTCCGGCACGCGTATCGATCGGAACTGCCGGAAACGCCACTATGCGCTGCGCTAAGGTTGGCTAGAACTGTGGCAGCATTCCTAGGCCGGGTTACGCTATCGAGACTGTGAAAGTATTCTTTTTATTCCCCTCTTTAGCAAAGAGGGGTCAGGGGAGATTTGATCTATTAATAAATTATTATTATTAAATATCAATAACATATGACTTAATAAAATCCCCCCTCGATCCTCCTTTTACAAAGGGGGAAGCTAAAGTCATAATACTTTCACAGTCTCTATCGCTGACCCGACTTACGTAACTTTTATAGGTCTTTCATTGCGAGTCATTTGTATTGAACAAAGTTGCAGAGCTTAGGAATAATAGACTTCTTAGATTCAACTCATAAGTGCAATTCATTTTTAACAGAATTGAAAGTGGTTAGCTGATATAGTTCAGGGCTTTTTCAATCCGACCAAAGACGAGGAAGCTTATGAAAGGCTATAAACAGCTAACCAAGATACAAAGATA